>CAMVDF010000223.1 GCA_947166195.1 uncultured Lachnospiraceae bacterium | reverse complement strand
TAAGGAGGTTTTATTATGGTAAAGGTTATAGGCGCAGATCAGTTTGATGAAGTAAAGAACGCAGATGTGGCAGTGGTGGACTTTTCGGCAACCTGGTGCGGACCCTGCAAGATGATGGCACCGGTGCTCGAGGAGATATCCGGAGAATATGAGGGAAAGGTTGCTTTCTTTAATATGGACGTGGATGAGAATCAGGAGATTGCCGCTTCCTACGGTATAAACAGCATCCCGAATCTCATACTGTTCAAAAAGGGCGAAAAGGCAAGCGACAGTGTTGGCTTCAAGCCCGGAGAGGCTTTGAAGGCCTGGATCGACGGAAATCTGTGAGATCGTCGATCATTCAAAAAGACAGCTTGAGTCTGAGTATCCTTTGGAGCGAATCATCGATTCGCTCCTCTTTTATCTCTCCGGTCTTTACGGCATCCTTCAGCGCATTTACTGCGCTTTCAAGATCTTCGGGCATGAGGAGGATGTCGGCTCCGGCCTTTACTGCCATTTTCACGGCCTCCGGGCAGGTGTAATTATCCGTGACGGATTTCATCTGGAGTGAATCCGTGATCACAACACCATCATAGCCCATCTTTTCCCGCAGTATGGCGTTTATCATCACATCGGAAAGAGAGGAGGGAGTGTCATCGCCGGTCAGCAAAGGAGCCGAGATATGCCCTGCCATGATGAGTTTCGCACCGTTTTTTGCGGCATTTACAAAGGGAATGAGATCGGAATCGTCAAGCTCCTTTTCCGTTTTTCTCGTGGAGGCAAGGCCTAGATGGGTATCGGTCTCAGTATCGCCGAGACCCGGGAAATGCTTGAAACACGGGATGATCCCGGATTCTTCAAGACCATTTGCGTATTGAAGTGAAAGACGCGCCACTTCATCAGGGTCAGCGCCAAAGGATCGTGTTCCTATGGCGGAGTTTTCACTTGAGGTCACCACATCGGCCACCGGAGCAAAGTTTATATTAAAACCGTATTCCCTGAGGTAGCTTCCGGTCTTTTGACCTGCAGAATATACCGTATCGGCGGCATTTTCGGAAAGAGCCATATCATACATGGACGGAAAGCGCGGCACATCGAATTTTTCATTTGAAGCGATGCGTACAGTGCTGCCGTTTTCCTCGTCGATACACAGAAACAGAGGAAGAGAGTTTATCTCTTTTCCGTATCCCTGAGTGTTTTTCAGCATGGTCGTCAGCTGATCCGGATCAACGATGTTTTCCCCAAAATAGATGATGCCGCCCACCGGATACTTTTCAAGTGCTGCTTTTGTTGCATCCCGGGCAGCGGTGGTGTTTTCGACTCCGGTCAAATCATCGGCTTTGACTATGAAAAGCTGACAGACCTTTTCATCAAGCGACATGCTCTCTATCAGTTCCTTCACTTTCTGATCCTCCTGTGAGATCTCAGGAGCGGACACGGTATCGGGATATTCCTCGTTTTGAGAGACATCCGCAGCCTCGTTTTCGGAGACATACCAGTCGCTTTCAGGCTCCTTTTCAGGTTTTTCAGTTTCTTCCACAACCTGCGGGACCGGCTCTTTTTCCGCGGTTTTCTGCTGCTGTTCCTTTGCCTTCATCAGCAGGATCTGAGCCGCATAATAAATACCCACGGATACCACACCCAGGATAAGCAGTGTGATGACCGCAGTCATGATCCTCTGTCTGACTATTTTTTTGTGCTTTTCACTGTTTCTGTTCATGAAAGAAGGTCCGGACCGCTTTCTTATACCACAATCTGACACATTATCACTACGGAATAAATTTATCAGAGATTATTGTTAAATACCACACCCATTTTCTCAAGCCCTATATATCGTTGGGGCCGTTATCGTTACGGTAAAGATATTTGCCAGAAAGGGGTCTTTCTTTGATGTAATTATTCGCCAAAAAGGCGTATAATGATCGGAGAAATATCAAATGAAAAGGACAGGTCATGAGACAGGAACGGATCACAAGCATAGACGAGCTTTTGCAGTTCGTGAATGAACTGGCCAACAGGCACGGGCTCAATCTCTGGTACAGGGGCGAGGATGACTCTACGCTTTCACTGATACCTTCAATACAGCGTACTCAGAAAAGGATCGATGCCGAGCGCTTCATAACAAATGATTTTTACATCAAGGCACGTCAGATCATGAACAATCCGCCGGACAAGAAGAACTATGCCGGCTGGGTTGCGATCATGCAGCACTACGGCCTTCCGACCCGGATGCTCGACTGGAGCAAATCCCCTCTGATCGCATCATTTTTTGCAACTGAGACGCATATGACGGTACCCGACAAAGACGCGTGTGTATGGGTGCTTTCGCCGATGTCACTTAACGAATCGCAGGGTTTCGGACACTGCATCTATCCGAACGATGCGGAAACGACACAGGAGATGCTGCTTCCGGCGTTCAAACACAATCACCACAATCACGAACTTGATGACAGGATACTTGCCGTATCATCAACAGATAATAACCTGCGTATGTATTCCCAGCAGGCAAACTTCACTGTGCACAATTCGCTCAGGCGCCTTGAAGATATATGTGACGATGAAACGCTGTACCGCATCATCATACCGAAAGAACGCAAGAAATACTTTATAGATTCGCTCAGGGTGTTCGGTATCACCGAAGGCTCGATCTATCCGGATCTTGATCACATATCACGTGATCTCATGCGCTCATACGGAATCTGAGGAGACGATAATGAAGATAGTTTTACAACACCTCACAAAAAAGTTTCCCAACCGGAACAAAAAACAGGGTGGCGATGTTATCGCAGTCAGCGATTTTGACTTTGAGATACCCGACGGAAAACTCGTCGGCCTTTTGGGTCCCTCCGGATGCGGCAAATCCACGACCCTCAATCTTATATCAGGCCTTGAAAAGCCTACCGGTGGAAAAATATTCTTTGGTGATGAAGATGTGACAGATCTGCAGCCGCAGGATCGCGGTGTCGGACTTGTGTTCCAAAGCTATGCGCTCTATCCGCATCTTACGGTTGAAAAGAACATAAGGTTTCCGCTTGAAAATCTTAAGGGTGATAAAAAACTTTCAAAAGAAGAAATGGCTGAACGTGTCAAAACAACGGCAAAGCTTGTTCAGATAGATGAACTTCTCGAACGCAAACCTTCGGAACTGTCGGGCGGACAGCAGCAGCGTGTTGCGATAGCAAGATCGCTCGTTAAAACGCCTAAGGTACTCCTTCTTGATGAGCCGTTATCAAATCTTGATGCGAGACTGAGGCTTAAGACACGTGAAGAGATAAGAAGGATACAGCGCGAAATAAAGATCACGACCGTGTTCGTTACCCACGATCAGGACGAGGCGATGAGCATATGCGATCTGATCGTTGTCATGAAAGACGGGATAATGATGCAGATGGCAAAACCCCAGGATGTATACGATGATCCGGTAAATCTTTTTGTTGCCGGGTTCCTCGGGACTCCCGCGATAAACATATTCGAAGGAAAGATGAAGGACGGCCGGCTTTTTATAGGAGAAGATGCAGTACTTGAGTCGGACGATTTCCGGGATGACCGGGATGTATATGCTGCGATCCGTCCGGAAGGGTTCAGACCGGATGAGAACGGCCCGTTTAAGTGCAGGCTGGAGCGGCTCGAAGTCATGGGAAGGGATGTTTCGATAATATCCGCACA
>CAMVDF010000222.1 GCA_947166195.1 uncultured Lachnospiraceae bacterium | reverse complement strand
GAGGATGTCCGCTATCCTACCGTCGTGGCGGGCTGAGTGAAGGCCCTCCTTGACGATCCTGCTCTTCTCAAAGGGATTCTTGTTTTAATTGCAATTGTTGGTGTCGACGATGAGACCCGGATCCAAAAGTTTTTGCTCATCGTAGCAGTCGCAGAGCCTGACCAGGTCCTCGTAGTGATAGTTCGGCCTCATGGTCCCGTGCTGGTCGGTATAACCTCGCAGGATCGCATGGGTATGAGTGTTTCCGTCAGAATGCACCTGCCATCCGCGGTAGATGAAGGTATGGCTGTTCTGTGCGGCACTGATGGCATTGAGCATCACACGGTAATCCCCCGAGGTGGGATTTTTCATTCCCACGGGAACGCTGATACCGCTGGAGGTGAGCCTGTGCTGCTGATCCTCGACTGACCTGGCTCCCACTGCGACATAGACCAAAAGATCATCAAGGTAGGCATAGTTTTCCGTATAGAGCATTTCATCGGCGCAGGCAAAGCCCGTCTCCATCACGGCTCTCATATGAAGGTGCCTCGTGGCTTCAATGCCCTTGAAGAGGTTCGGCTTTTCCGTGGGATCGGGCTGATGGAGCATTCCCTTGTATCCCGCTGCCGTCGTCCTTGGCTTGTTCGTATATATCCTGGGAACGATGAGGATCTTTTCCTTCACCTTTTCCTGTACCGGTATGAGTCTCCAGATATACTCCATGACCGACTCTTCATTGTCCGCGGAGCAGGGTCCTATTATCAGGATGAGCCTGCTGCTCCTTCCTTCAAATATCGAAACAAGCTCCGCCTTTTTTTCCTGAACCGTTTCATTCATCTTTGCAGTCAAAGGATACATCTCCTTTAACTCTGCCGGTATGGCAAGCTGCCTTTCATACGCCATTCCCATCTGTCAGATCTCCTTTACGCATTCAGATCCGGGGCTTCCTTTGTTTTGGATACAGCCACAAATCTGGTTTTATTATCATCCTTTGTATTGATGTGCTCATCAAGCACCTTGAGCCCGTAGATCGCTGCCACCTCAAGGCTTGCGATGGCCCCCACCGAGAGCTTTTGAAGTGTCGTCACCTGCTTTGCCGCAACTGCGGTATTTACGGTTTCTTCCGTTTCAAAGCCTTTTTCTTTGATATACTCGTCGCACTGTTCGAGAGCCTTTTTCTGGCTTACGACCTTTTTGATGTCACGGATGCTGCTGCCGCGCACGCCCAGCAGATTCTGCACGATGGGAAGCTCATATTCCGCGTTTATGAAAAGAGGTCCCTCTCTGAGCAGTGCATCGACCTCCGCGACCCTTCCGGCATAACTGTTTTCTATGGGAAGCACAGCCGCATCGCACTCTCCCTTTTCCACCGACTCGTAGGCCTCCTTGAAATTTTTGCAGGAAACATGGATCGCATCCGGGAAAAGCCTCCTTGCTGCAACATGGGCAAACGCCCCCTCTATGCCGCTGTACGCGATCTTTTTCATCTGTGTTTATCCCTCACCTTTATCCATATTTTGTCAATATCTGTTATATCCTTATATTACTATGATCATACCTTCCGGCGCAGTCTGTCATCCGCGTTTTTATTATACACCGCAGATCAGGATCTCATATCATCATTTTGTAGATCTTTGTACAGTCGTCCTCGTTGAGGGTGACAAAGCCGGAGATGGTTCCCTCCCTGCCGTCGCCGCGGCAAAGAGCTTTGACGAGTACCGGGATATCCTCCTCCTTTGCGCCAAGTTCCTCGAAGTTTTTGGGCATGCCTATGGAGATGAAGAACCGGCGAAGCCTTTCAATGCCCTCCTTTGCCGTGACCTCGGGATGATCAAAATCCATCTCGCATCCCCACACCCGGACCGCTGCCTTTGCAAAGCGCATCACATCATGATCCATTACATAGGTAAAGACCGCCGGCAGAGTGACCGCAAGTCCGGCACCGTGAGCGCAGTCGTAAAGTGCCGAAAGCTCATGCTCGATGTTGTGGCTGTTCCAGTCCTGGCTCCTGCCGACGCCGCAGGAATTATTATGGGCCATCATGCCCGCCCACATGATATTCGCGCGGGCCTCATAATTGTCGGGATCTGCAATGACCCTGGGTCCCTCATGTATCATGGTAAGCAGGAGTCCTTCAATGAGGCGGTCGGTGACCTCAACCTCCTTTGTATTTGTCAGATATCTTTCGTAGAGATGAGCCATGATGTCCGTGATGCCCGCTGCCGTCTGGAAGGGCGGCAGGGTCTGGGTCAGAGCCGGATTGAGTATCGAAAACTTCGGCCTGATTGCATCTCCGCTGGCACCTCTTTTGAACATGCCCTCTTCCTTTGTGATGACACTGTCGGGACTTCCCTCGCTTCCCGCAGCTGCTATGGTCAGGACCGTTCCCACGGGAAGGGCTTTCTCTATCCTCTTTCCCATATAGAAATCCCAGAAATCGCCGTCATAAATCGTTCCCGCAGCGATGGCCTTTGCGGAATCTATGGTACTGCCGCCGCCCACCGCAAGGATGAAATCCACCTTTTCCGTCTTGCAGATCTCGATACCTTCATAAACAAGGCCGCTCCTGGGATTGGGCTTCACGCCTCCCAGCAGCACATATTCGATCTTTTCCTGATCAAGGGATGCCTGCACCCTCTCGAGCAGCCCCGATCTTTTGACGCTGCCTCCGCCGTAATGTATCAGCACCTTGCTTCCGCCGTGCTTTTTCACATACTTCCCGGTCTCGTTTTCCCTGTCTTTTCCAAAAACAAACTCCGTGGGGCTGTAAAAATCAAAATTTTCCATAGAAGCATCCTCCATGTGATTTTGAAGTGTTACATTATGGGATTATACACGATAAAACAAATTTCTACTATCTGTTTATTTTCGGGACAGGATGGTGGGACGGGGGACGTATCTGTGTCCCAGATTTATGTTAACATGGGACAGGGGACGTATCTCTGTCCCAGATTTATGTCAACCCTCTTAATGATACGCAAGCATCTTTTCCGGCACATTTTGTGTTTTATATTGTTTACATAAAAGTGGGACAGAGATACGTCCCCTGTCCCACCAGCACCCTGTCCCACTATGCCTCCACCGGATAGCGGCCGTCGAAGCAGGCTTTGCAGAGCGGCAGATCCGGGGCCATGACATCAAGGTCCTCGATGGCAAGATACTCCAGTGAGTCAGCGCCGATCTTTTGCCTGATCTGCTCTTTGGTATGACCGCTTGCGATGAGCTCGGAATTGTCCGGTACATCGGTTCCGTAGAAACACGGATAAAGAAAAGGAGGCGATGAGATCCTCACGTGCACCTCTAGTGCTCCGAACCTCCTCATCTCCTTTATGAGATTTGCCAGAGTCGTACCCCTGACTATGGAATCATCCGTTAATATTACCCTCTTTCCCTTCACAACATCTTCTATGACACGAAGTTTGATCGCAACGGCGCTGGTGCGTTCCTCCTTTGTCGGCTTAATGAAGGTCCTGCCCACATAGCTGTTTTTTGCAAAGGCAATCCTGAAGGGGATCCCCGACTCCTCGGCAAGGCCCGCCGCCGCGGTCAGTCCCGAATCGGGTACGCCGGTAACCACATCCGCATCCACCGGAAAACGGCGGGCCAACGCCCTGCCGCCCTCGATCCTTGCATTATACACGCTTATGCCGTCTATCCTGGAATCAAGT
>CAMVDF010000221.1 GCA_947166195.1 uncultured Lachnospiraceae bacterium | reverse complement strand
GTACGCACGGTGGTGTGAGAGGTCGGGGGCTTGTTGCCTCCTCCTACTCGATTGTAAACAATTCCTTGAATTCCTTCCTGCCCGGAACCCATGCTTTTTCATATATATGCGTGAAATGATTTTTCACGGTCTGTTCGGAGATCCCGAACATGTAGGCTATCCTTCGGTTTGAGAAACCCGATAATTTCAGGAAACCCAGCTCCAGTTCACGCTTTGTCAGTCCGAAATGCCGGGCTTTTTTGAGGTATTCTTCTTTTGAGATGATTCTGCTATTCTCCAATATCCATTTCCTCATTCATCCTGCGTTCAGCGTTAAGTCTCAGCGGCAAAAGGAAGAATTCAATAATAACAGCATACAATCCTGAAATAATGCAGACAGCAAGATTTGCTCCGATCGTAGACGGATCATCAAGTCTTCCCAGCAGCAGAACTCCGGATATGATTATCGCAAAAAGGGCTGCAAAGACCGTCAGCTTCTGTGCTGCCTCAATTGCTCCGATAATGTTTTTCAGTTCCAGAAGGCCAAATGGCTTCAAACCTACGGAAAAGGCCCTGACAAAGTCCTTCCACTCGCCCATGAGCAGAAGTCCGGGGATGAGTATCAGGACGATAAGGATAAGGGATGGCAGATCGATAAACCATGCCACAGCAGATAAACCCCATCCTCCCCATATGATATTCAGGGCAAATACTGCTGCAAACAGTACAAGTTCTCCCAGCAGGATCAATCGTATGTTCTTTTTCATTTCAAGCTCCTTTCTATCAGAAATGTCCAACGGTTACATCTAAACCTTACCACAGGAATATCGCGAAACATATAGTACCTTTTGTGTCACGGGGACAGTCCCCCTGTCACACCTTTTGTGTCACGGGGACAGTCCCCCTGTCACATCAACACGACGCAATAAAATGGATGCAGCAAACCCGGAAATAGCTGCATTTTCAAAAAATAACATTCCCGTACAAGTTAAAAAACGCAGAAAAATATGGTTTACCGATAATTTTGAAAGAAAACACTGGCAACTTTGTCAATATTCTGACGATTATAAAATAACGCGCGTTCATAACAACTTTGAATAACGTGTTGAAATAGAAAATAGCGGAAAAATGCGGATTTCAGAAGGGTTGAAAAGTTATCCACAATGTGTGAACATATGTTATTAATTACATAACATGGCTGTATAGCTTGTATATTGTATACAAAAATTCAAAATTATTCTTGTAATACATGAAAAAAATATGATGATATGTCAACCAAAATATGGTAAAATGATCCTCGTAGGTCGCAAAATATGCCAATATTAAATAACATAAAGGAACAAGATGAAGATCCTGAAAAGAACCCTCCTGATCCTTCTCATGGTGGTATTATTGCTTCTTATAGCGGTATTCGGAGCAATGACTGTTATGTGCAAAGGCCCCTCAAAGGCCGCAGCAGTGCGCTTCGTGAATACCGTTATGGAGACAAGTGCCCTGAAATTCATACCTTCTATATATTTTTCACAGGAAAAGATAGATGAAATGCTGGTTGCCGGCGAGGCAAGAGTGCCCACTGCCAGTACAAACGTGGATTTGATAAACATTCCAAAGAAAAAGTCCGAAAACACGCCTGATCCGGGAGATGACACAGAGAAAAAAAGCAGCAAAGAGGAGCTTTCTGAATCGGAAAATACCCTGGCAGAAGCGGAAACAGGGGATGAGAGCACAGAGGATGGCAGCAAAGACGGCATAACTATTGAGGAATTGAGATCTGAAACCTACAGAGGCAGGATGATGATCGTAGAAGATCCCTCAAGAGTGTATATTCGTATGCTTTCCGCGTTTTCAGATACGGGAGCAGGCAAAAAGGTCATAGATATGGCAAACGAGGATGGAGCCGTAGCTGCCATGAATGCAGGCGGATTCTACGATCCTGACGGCCACGGAAAGGGCGGTATGCCCCTTGGGGCCGTGATAAAAGAAGGGGTTCTCGTAAGCAATCATCCTTCGGATTACAGCACTATTATAGGGTTTGACAGAGAACACAGGCTTATCGTGGGCAATATGTCCCCTCAGGCGGCCATAGATGCGGGTATGTGGGAAGGCATAGCCTTTGGTCCCGCCCTTGTTATAAACGGCGAGAGAGTGCCTGCAGGAAGCGGAGGAGTCAATCCCCGTTCTGCCATAGGCCAGAGGGGAGACGGCGCAGTTCTGCTGCTTTCCATAGACGGCAGACAGCCTACATCCCTGGGAGCGACTGCCAGCGAGCTTGAGGACATAATGCTTGAATACGGCGCCGTAAATGCCGCAAACCTCGATGGAGGCTCGTCATCAGTGCTTTATTACGAGGGTGAACTCATCAGCTCGCCTTCCTCGGTGGTCGGGATCAGGCCGGTGCCGACGGCGATACTGGTTAAGTGACCGAAGATCAGGCCGGTGCCGACGGCGATACTTGTGAAATAACCGGAAGATCCCCCGTGAGGTTATGTAAAAGGGCGGGAACCGGCGATCATATTATGTTAATCAAAAAGAGCCTTGTGGTCGGAAAAACATATAACAACTATATATTGGGTTTACATAAAATATCATTAACATAAGCAGGAAGGAAAATTTACATAAATTCAAATTAATATTAACATAACTTCTGTCATATTTGACATAAATCGAAATGGAAGAGATAAAAGAAGAGATCACAGAGAAAAAAACAGAAGAGATAACAGAAGAAAAAGCAGAAGATAATATATCCACGGATACGGGATTTTACAAAGGGCTATTGGTCGCTTTTGTGGTTGGAGTGATCCTGATAGCAGGCGCCCTTGTCTACCTGTGGTTCCTGTTGAAGGACTATGAGATCTGTCTTGCCGACAACATCGCAGCGGAGATTGCGGATGGATACAACGGGGATGATATATATTATTATGAAGACAGTGACAGGTCTTCGGATCTGAAACGCTATCATGTCCAGGACGGAGACAGAAGACTTGCCACGGTGATACTTGAACCCGAGGGGGAGAAGACTTCTTTCAATCATCAAAAATACAGGGTGGTAGGTATCATCAATGAAAGAAACCATGAAGATGATATCATGCAGCCGGTGCCTGACCAGCCTGCAGAGCCGGACCCGGAGGATGAAACATCACGGGAATCCGGCGCCGCGGAAGCCGTAAGTGAAGACTCTGTCAGCGGTAACGATGCAGCGGAAACGGAAGAGGAGGAGCCTTCGCTGCCTGTAACGGAGGAAGAGGAGGAGGCTGTAAAACAGCTTGCAGAATCTTATGTAAATGTATATGCACCCTTCTCTACCATTAAAGAAATAGGAGATCTGAGGTCAAAAGTACTGTCCCATATCAAGAAGGATACCAATCTGTACAACCGCCTTCAGAACTACAGGAATGACTGGGGTCAGAATGTCAGTTCATACACCGTTACCGATACTGTTGTGACAAACATCAAAAAGACCGGAGAGAACACCTACCGGTGTGACGTTGCATCCGTGTTCACAACCAACAGTGCAGACTGGGGAGTGAAGAGAAGCTACGACCTCACATATATTATGGAAATGGAAGAGATAGACGGTAAACTGCTCCTCACAAGCGTTGAGTAAGAAAGCCGAGGTTGACATAAAAGTGTGACAAGGGGACAGCTTGGATTATCATCTGAAGTGCAACACCCAAGTCACAGTTTTTGTTA
>CAMVDF010000220.1 GCA_947166195.1 uncultured Lachnospiraceae bacterium | reverse complement strand
TGAAGTTTCCTCATCGGACAAGGCCCCGGCTGAAGTTTCCTCACCGGACAAGGCCCCGGCTCAGGACAAGAAGGTGAAAAAAGTGAGTCTTTCCGATCTGGAAAAGCATGATAATAAGGGCGCAAAGCAAAGCGATGCCCCGAAGAAAAGGCGCAACTCCATCGCCGGCTCGAAAAAAGAGAAGGAAATATCAAAGGGACAGCTTCTTTGACACACAGGGACGGACCGGGGACGGTTCTCCGTTTCACCCAGCGTATCACGGGGACGGTTCTCTGTTTCAGTCTATCCGGGAAAACCCGTGAAACGTGCATGAACTTTGGTGTTACAGAGAACCGTCCCCTGTTACGACGAATACTGCACGGGTTGAATCGGGACGAAGTGTCGCATCCGTGTAGTCATCGGTAACTGAGATGACTTTCAGGCCCGAGGACTCCGCCGCCGACTTTATTTCCGCCGCGCTGTAGGCTTTTTCTATATGTTCCTCCTCGAATCGTCCGTAGAATTCCTCATCAGACTCTGTATCTTCCCTGACAAAAATGGTCACATTGTACCTGTTCTCTCCTGTTTCACGGTCATAGTCATTTTCCCAGATATAGGCCCCGTCCTCATTTACTGCGGAAAATGTATTTGAAGCACAGATCTTTTCATAATAATACCGTGTATGTATATCAAAGATAAAGATGCCGCCGGGATCGAGATAGTTATTTACCAGACGGAAAACCTTTTCAAGATCCTCCGTTTTTATTATATAGTTGATGACATCGCAGGTTGATATGAAGGCACGGACCGTGCCGTAGAGTTCAAAGGATGTAATGTCCTGGTTCAGATACAGGATGCCGCTGCCATCTGCCCTTTCGCGGGCCTGCATCAGCATTTCGGGCGAACTGTCGATACCGATCATGTCATAGCCCACGCCGGCAAGCTTTGCTGTTATTATACCGCTACCGCAGCCCAGATCGCAGACCAGACCGTCGTTTATCCCGTTCTTTTCAAGGATGCTTCTGATGTGGAGCGCCCAGTCGTCGTAGCGGATGTCATCCTGCATGAAGGTATCATAAAGCAGCGAAAGAGCGGCATAGGGTTCAGTCTGCATATAGTCCTCCTACAGTTTGAAGCCTGTCGCAACAAACTGTGCTATGTCGCGCCCGTTCTCATCGGTCACGTTAACCATGTACACACAGGTGGTCCTGCCGTCTTTACGGCATTCGGCCCTGGCGATGAGCTTTTCGCCCTTCGGCGCGTTCAGATAATTAATACTCACCTGCTGGGCAACCGTGGGCATGTGCGCATTGTTTGATGCGGCAGCAAAGGCCAGGTCGGCAAGAGTAAACATCACTCCTCCCATGATTCCGCCGTTGGCATTTCTGTGCCCCTCGCCCAGCGTGAGTGTGCAGGTTGCAGTTCCTTCGCCCAGTTCCTCAAGCGTCATCCCGTTATCCGTGGCGAACCTGTCGCCCTTGAAATACTGTCTTGCTTCCTCAAGTGATGAAAAAATACCCATAATAAAAATCCTCTCTCTACAATCCCGAAACACGGGGACGGTTCTCTGTTTCACCCAGCGTATCACGGGGACGGTTCTCTGTTTCAGTCTGTCCGGGAAAACCCGTGAAACGCGCATGAACTCTGGTGTCACAGAGAACCGTCCCCTGTTACAGATACCGGTGTCACAGAGAACCGTCCCCTGTTACGCCTTTTTTATAAAGGCTGATCATCTGTGTGATGCGGTCGGCGGGCTTGGTGAGATCCTGAAGCGTTTCGCCTTTATTAGCGGCATCTATGATGGCAGCAATATACCTCTCCATACCGACCGAAAAATACCACTTTTTCTCCCGGAGTTCGGGGGTCTGGTAAATGAGATCAGTGGTGAATATCCTGTCAAAGGCACCTTCCTCATAGGCCTTGTCAAATTTTGCAAGCCCCGAGGTAAAAAGCCCGAAGGTCGAAAAGATGAACACCCGCTTCGCGCCCATTTCCTTGAGCTGCCTGGTAGTATCGAGAATGCTTCCACCGGATGCAATCATGTCATCCACCACTATCACATCCATCCCGCTGACCGAAATTCCGCAAAAATCATGGGCCACCACCGGATTTGTCCCATCCACGATCCTGGTGTAATCCCTTCGCTTGTAAAACATGCCTATGTTCACTCCGAAAAGCGTCGCCAGGAACACGATCCTGTCAGTCGCGCCTTCATCCGGCGCAATGAACATGAGATGCTCCCCATCAAGTATCAGATCCTCATATTCCGTAAGCAGAGCCTGGGTGAACTGCAGCGCCGGTGAGATATTTTCAACCGCCATGAGCGGCACCACATTCTGTATCCTGGAATCATGGGCATCAAAGGTCAGGATACTGTGAACTCCCATATTTTCAAGTTCCCTGAGCATCACCGCACAATCCAGCGATTCGCGCAAAGTCTTTCTGTGCTGTCTGCCCTCATACAAAAAAGGCATGATCACCGTGATCCTATGTGCCCGGCCATTGCAGGCCGCAATCACCCGCTTCAGATCCTGATAATGATCATCCGGTGACATTCTGGATATTTCCCCGAACATCCTGTATGTGACAGAGGGATTGCACACATCCACTATAATAAAAACGTCTCTGTCCCTGACGGAATCGTTGATCACGCACTTTCCCTCTCCGCTTGAAAATCTGGGACATTCTGCGCTTGCAAGAAAATGCTCCCCTGCCCGCCATTCAGACAGGATCTCATCCACGCGCCTGCCTATTCTGTAAGCGGACTCAAGCGCTATGATACTCAGTTTACCCGACATATTCTTCCTCCAAAATGCATATACCGATCATACACAGGTTTTATTATGAGTGGTTTTAAGAAAAAAAACAAGGGCAGCGAAACAGGGGACGGTTCTGTGTTACGCCTTTATTCATGAGCGTTTCACGGCATCACAGTCATAAAACGAAACAGAGAACCGTCCCCCTGAAACAGAGAACCGTCCCCGTGATACAGATTTAAAAATTAAGACGGAGACGATCAATTCACTCGTCTCCGCCTTAAATACTCGATATTTCTTCTTCACATCCCATTGGACTGTACCTCTTTCTGTTCTCCATCGTGCTCTCAACTCTTCTATGGCGCTTCGTCCTCATCTCTCTGATAGGACATCTCATACGGAATTTTTGCCATCATTTCTGCACCAGGGAAAACAAATTCGATTAAAAATGTCGCGTTGTCTGAAACTTCTTACTGCTGTGACTCCCGGTACCGGTTCATCACCCCTTCACCGGTAGTCTCTCTATATCAACAGGTTCCGGTTATCAGGATACGGCCACTTCTCTGGCTCGTGATCCCTTTCCCCCTTCATCTGATCATATAGGGTATTCAATTTTTTCCAACGCTTGTGCTTCTTTCCGGCCTATCTAAAAGCCTCAAGCTCTAATTTAGATTGTCCGGCGGTCCGTACCTCCTTTCGATCGCTGCCCTCCTTCTTTACGAAGAGCTTAACCAAAATTCCTACTAACCTTTTTTCATCCCGGTCTCAAATCCCTGACCGGCTTGTTTTTTATCTCTCTCGTTTGTTTGTAATTGAATTATATAGCACCATTATATAATTGTCAACACATTTTTTGATTATTTTTTGTATTTATCTAAATACAATCCTGTTTTGACTGAATTGTGTACACAATTCACCCGCCTACCCGATTCCTGAAAAAGTGACAGAGGGGCTGTCCCCCTGTCCC
>CAMVDF010000219.1 GCA_947166195.1 uncultured Lachnospiraceae bacterium | reverse complement strand
CATCCTTTTTTGTGCGTGCAGGGGAAGAGGGATTCGAACCCCCATGAACGGTTTTGGAGACCGCCAGGCTAGCCATTGCATCATTCCCCTGAATCTGTGAAAATCACCATAAAAATCTATCAGAAATCCCTCAGTTTGTCAACTTTTCTTAACCGCTGTAGATACTGTACCCCTTGCGTCCGTTTTCCTTGACCTTGTACAGGGCTTCATCGGCCTGTTTGTACTGGTCTGAAAAATCCAGCTCGCTGTCACACATAGCAACACCGACGCTCAGCGATATGGGAGGCAGGCCGTCATTTCCATCCTGCAGGAGATTGTTTATCATATCCACCTTTTCACCCACAAGTCTGCCGATATTCTCGTCAACACCCGTCATCAGCACCACAAATTCATCCCCGCCTATCCTGAAAACATAGTCTGCGGGCCGGAAGCTGCTTTTCAATGTCTCAGCCACCTTTCGAAGCACCCTGTCCCCTACCTCATGACCGTTGGTATCGTTGATCTCCTTGAACCTGTCCGTATCTATGAGCAGAAAAGCGGTATCATCCGTGTCCAGATTCTGGATGATCAGATCGTACCCCGCCCTGTTGTACAGGCCTGTCAGTTCATCATGGTATGCCTTGAAGGAAAGCCTTTTCATATTTCTGACATGCATGGAATACATCTTGTTGTAGGCCCGTGCCAGATACCTGAATTCCCGGGATCCGTTTTCCGGCAGCCTCTCTTCATTATCAATATAATCAACCGCCTTTATGAGCGGCATGATCCCAAGCCTTGAGGTCAGCGCATATATGGCTACCATATCTGTGATCTGCAGCACTATGAGGATACACATCAGGATCAGGGACCGGTGCAGATCCTTTTCCATTTCCTTTTTTACGGATGCACTCTCCCTTTTCAGGCTTTCCACACACCTGCCCATGTCATCGCGGATCCGCTCCTTCCTGGCCTCATATTCCTCGTCATGCATCATCCTTCTGGCAAGCTTTCTTTTCTCATCATTGGGAAGCTCCAGATCATGCTCCGAAAGTTTCACATTCTTCATGGCCTCAGGAATATTGCCGTCCTCCTTCACCTCAAGTATGATACGCATGGCATAGTATTCCCGGTTCATCAGGTCTACCGATTTTTCCATGGCCTGCTCAAGCTGCCTGAGGGCATTTGAACCGGGAAGAGCCTCCTTCATGGTTTCTATGGCGTTTTCCCTGTTTCTTTCGGTCTCTGCCTCAAAGAAATAGTTCTCCAGATGTATCCTTTTTTCCGTCACAGTATAGAGCCTGGCCTCGGTAGTCAGGTAATCGGATGCATCCATGAGCCTGTCGGCTGTCTCCTGCAGGCTCATAAAGGAATCTGTGGCCCGGGCATACGAATAGAAGGCCCGAAAGGTGAAAATAGCGGATATCAGCAATATGACAGCCACGATCACCGATCCGGCAAACACTATGTAGTTGATGACTCTCAGGGACAGTCCCTTTCCGGTGCTGCCCTGTTTACCTTCCTTTTTCATAGCTTAAATCAATACATTGCCAGGTTCATATCAACATTTCCCTCTATCCCCTTGCAGGATCCGCTGCTGTCATACTGCCAGATCCTGAATTCATAGGGAAAATACGGAACAAGATCATTCGGACCTACATAGTCCGCAAACCACTTTTCCTTGTCCTCAAGCTCACCCATATTAAGGAGCATCATAAAACTCTTTGCATTACCGTATATTACGGAACCCAGCCCCCTGCTTTCGATCCTTTTGCAGAAAGCCCTGACATTTCTGGTATACTCGTCCTTTGAGATATCCCTTGTCCTTACCTCGGCTTCCGGATCATCTATCTTTTCCACGTCGATGGCAACAGGTATATCCACTCCGTAATCCTCTATCCTCTGCAGGACAAAGTCCGCCTCTTCCACAGCCTCCGTCTCATTTACGGCCTGAGTGAAAAAATAAACCCCCACGGACAGTCCGGCTGCCTTTGCCCCTTCTATATTCTGTGTGAAGTATTTGTCCTCCACCATCTTTCCGGAGCCGTATCCGCGGAATCCTGCCCTGATATACACAAAATCTATCCCGTCAGATGCAACCTCCTCCCAGTTTATCTCACCGTTATGCTCGGAGACATCTATCCCGCAGTAGCCGTTTTCATCCTCGGCCTTCGTATATATCATCCGTCCTTCATCTGTCAGCTCAAAGCAGTCATTCTCATACGGATTTTTCTTCAGGTTCCTGTTGATATCGTAGAAATGAAAGGCACCCTCATCGGCTATGACCACCTGCTGCGGAAAAAGAACCTTGAGCATTTCAAGCGCCGAGCTTCCTCTCTCGGCAAGGCTTTTCACCTTTTTCACTCTTTCATCATCCGATCCCGAGGATGTTATCCTTTCTATCTCGTTTACCATTTCAGCCTCATCCACCGAGATCTCGTGTATCTCGTCAAGGCTTTCTTCCATTATCCTTTTTTCGTAGGTCTTTTTGTCGTATTGATTTTTTATCAAAAGGAAGATGCATGCCGTCAAAAGAAAAATATCCACCAAAGTAACGATTACCAGGTATCTTCCGACTCTGCTCTTTTTTCCCGTTTTTTTGCCCATAGACGGTATTCTATCACATTATTTTTTCATAATCAAAACCGCCAGTGCTGTGCTGTTTTCCATCCCTGTCCAAAAACAATCCTTCATATCCCTGCATCCCATCAAGCAGTTTTATCCCTTCATCAAGTCCCTTCAATATGCAGATTGTTGCCAGTGCATCACAGTCACAGGATCTCCCCTTCTCTGAGACCACGGTCACTGACAGAAGATCCGTATCTGCCGGATAACCTGTCTTTGGATCCAGGATGTGGTGGTATTTTTTTCCTCCCGACTCAAAGTACCTCTCATATACACCCGATGTGACTGCAGTTTCGTCGGAAAGCTTTGTCACGCCGACCACATCCGTCCTGTCCGAATAGGGCATTTCTATTCCGATCCTGAAATCCTTTTCAGATAACCCCTCTCTTTTCTTTCCGATACAGACGATATTTCCTCCGAGGTCTATAACCGCGCTCTTTGCTCCCCTCTCCGAGAGGAACTTTGTCAGTCTGTCTGCTATATACCCCTTTGCTATCGCACCCAGGTCTATCTCGCATCCGGGTTCTTTTATCCTTGCCGTATTACCGTTGATCTCTATATGTTCATAGCCTGTATGTCCTGCCGCCTCTCTCAAAGCCTCTTCCTGCGGCACAGCGGGATTTTCATTCTTAAAATCCCAGAGCTTTGCGATCCCCCCTACCGTGATATCAAAATCTCCTCCTGAAAGGACACTGTAATCAATTCCCTTTTTCAGCAGGTCAAGAGTCACCTGGTCGCAGACAACAGCTTCACCGTTTGCATGGTTTATATCATAGACATCGGATCCTTCCCTTGTTCTCGAAAGGAGGTTTTCATACCTGACACATTCCCGGAAGGCATCGTCAATGACCTCCTTTGCCTCCTTTGATCCTCCTCTATCCATTTCATAGATTGTCAGACTGCAGACAGTATCAAAACAAAAATCCTGTCCGGAAACAGGAAACTCTCCTTTGCCGCATCCTGTCTGTGGTATACTGAATGCCAGAAGAACCAGTGTTAAAAGACATATCCCTGTCGTCTTTTTTTCATGAGAGAATAGCATGAACATTTTCCGCATAATAAAAAAAAGGGATATAATCGTTGCCGCTGCGCTGATCCTCGGATGTAC
>CAMVDF010000218.1 GCA_947166195.1 uncultured Lachnospiraceae bacterium | reverse complement strand
TTCATCTGCAGCTTACCCTGACATACTCTCCCTTTTTCATTCCACGAAGCTTTGACACATAGGAAGCACTCTTTTTTTCACCCGAAAGCGTCCCTGCGATATCATCAAACATATCACCCGGGATCATGGAAAGCTTCAGTTTTCCTCTGATCCTCATACCCTCGGAAACATTCTCCAGTATTATCTGCGGATCGTCCGTATCATACAGCACGGTCCCGCCGGCAAAGACAAGCCCGTTCACCTTTGCCTCCGTCTCCGTACTTCCATCCCCAAGGTGCAATATCTTCAGCATACATCTGCTGTCGGCAGGATCGATCCGAAGGTTCCTGCATCCCTTCGGTACGGTCACCTCAAATGTGACAACATTTTCCTCATCCATTCCGGCATCTTCATGCCTTGCATCCTTTTCGCAAAATCCCTCTCCCATATCCAGATACAGCTTGACTCTTGTGATCCTTTGAACATATCCTGCGCTCCTTACCGCCCGCGGAAGAGTTACCACATCCTTCCCGAAAAGCGAATACAGCTCAGGCAAAGTGACTCTGTCCCCCTTGATGAAAAGCTGGAAATTGTGTTCCATCACGGCAAAGATTTCTTTCATATCCTCATCTATACCCGCTGCCGCAAAAAGATCCAGACCGTCAAAAGCATCGCTTCCGATATTTCTTGTATAATAAAAGAGTGCCCTGTAGATCACAAAGTCCACCGGGATCAGAAAATCAAAAGTCCACTCATAATCGATGACATTCCACCACTTGTCACATATGATGTTGGTAAATATCATATCCACATCCGTGACAGGCATGCAGGGCAGACCAGCCGGCAGACTCACCCTTCCGAACACCTCAAAAAATCTTTCGGACTCCTCAAACCCTGTCATATCCCTTGTACTTCTCAGAGTGTCACAAAAGCTTTTGATCACAAGAAGGGCATCATCCGTCTTTTTTTCGATCCGGCAGATGTTCAGTTCATCTTCAAGAGTAGGTCCGTTCAGGTATTCAAACTCAAGTCTCTTCAGGTTTCCGTCTCCGTCGTTTATCCTCTTCAGTGAATTCGGCCTGAACTTTGTGCCTGCAAGGACGGAGGAAAGTCTCTCATAAGACCTTGCCATGTTTTCAAGATGTCCTCTGGCGTTTTCATTTGCGGGATATTTTGAGATGATCCTCTCTCCCTGCGGGGTCTCCTCAAGATCTGTCCGTATCTGATGATCCCGTCTCCTTTCGATGGAGTGCCTGCTGTAAAGCACTCTTCTCGGAGAGATCCCTTCCGTACGGGATCCGGATCCCATCACTGCCAGAAATGAATTTGAAAAAAACGGAAACTGTCCTTCTTTTACCAGTTCATCAAAGGCTGCAGCCTCATCAAAAGCCTCAAATCTGTCTCGGTCAAAATTCCACCCGCCTTCCGACAGCTCAGAAACCCTGGGCAGCCTGTCATCGGAGTAAACTGTCACCGGCAGCTTGTAATCGGGAAAAGGATAATAAAACTCACAGGAAAGACCCGCGTCCTCTGCAAGCTTTTTCAGTCCATCCCTTGAAAAGGTCCTCACCTCATCCGTATCCCTGTATCCTTCTATGCCTGAAAAAAAACTGCCTGTATGGTCTTCCCTGCATCCTGCAAAATACTTCAGACCGTATTTATTCTCGATGGCAACTACTATCTTTCCGCCTTCCTTCAGATGGGCTTTAAGCATCCTCAGCATCCTGCCGTAGGGATCATCCTCTCCTATATAGCTTCCGGCATATTCAAGGACTCCTATGAGAAAGATATGATCGTATCTTTCATCAAGATCCGGCTCTATATCCCTGAAATTTCCCACCCTGATCAGGATATTATCCATATCCCTGTGCCTTTCGGCATTTATGAGGCTTCGCTTTTTTGAAAGATCTATGCAGGTCACCCTGCCCGCTTTTTTTGCCAGTGCACCGGTGATGGCTCCGCATCCGGCACCCACCTCAAGTACACTCTCATTCTTTGATACCGGCAGGAAATCTATGATATTCTCCCTGATATCAGACAGATGATAGAGCATGCTCCAGCTGCCGCTCTCCGAGATCAGGCGGTTGTATTCCTCAGGCCCGTGTTCCCTCACCTCCGAAAGCAGCTTATCCTCTGCCTCCCCCTCGCTGTAGAGATCCTCTCCGGGATAATACTTCAGATCCAGTTTTACTTTTCCTGTATATTCTATATTCTCACTCATGGCTTCTTTCTATGCTCACCTTTGAATCCATGTCATAGTATCCGACTGTATCCTTTGATGATACCACCTGTATGCTGAAGATATCATAGAGTCTGTGGTAGACCGTGAAATCCCCTTCCCTGTAACCTACAAGCCCCAGAGATACCAGATACTCTCCTCCCTGCAGGAACATGTTCTGCGTGAAAGTCACCGTCAGAACATCCCCCTTTTCAAAATCTCCCGTAGGTATCTTTTCAAACATTGTATTTGTTCCGGTGATCTCCACTCCCATCCTGTCTTTTATGGAAAGGGCGATGATGGGCTCGTTTACATGTTCCTCAAAGACAACTTTTACCTTTACCGTGAAGGGATCCCTCTTTATAACGGTATTTGTGATATTTCCGGATCCGTCAGTCAGACAGAAATCATCGATCCTTGCCATTCCGTTCCCGTAGGAGTCAGATGAAGGATTCAGGGACAGACGGGATTTCCATTTATCCCTGTCCTCATTTTCATCACGGACAGCTTTGTCCCCTGACATCTTTGAATCCATCTGATCCACCAGGACCTTCTTGTACATGTCGATGATCTCTTTCGGCTCTCCCTCCCCTATCTTTTTTCCCCTGTCGAGGAGGACGACCCTGTCACAGTATTTATTTATGCTGGCCAGGTCATGGCTTACAAAAAGTATGGTCTTTCCCTGATCCTTGAACTCTTCAAATTTGTGGTAGCACTTATTCTGGAAAAAAACATCGCCGACAGAAAGAGCTTCATCCACGATCAGTATCTCGGGATCGATATTTATGGCAACGGCAAAGGCAAGCCTCACAAACATACCGCTTGAATAGGTCTTTACCTTCTGATGTATGAACTCTCCGATGTCCGCAAAATCCAGTATATCCTGAAGCTTCGAATCTATCTCCTGTCTGGAAAAACCGCTCATGGTCCCGTTCAGATATACATTTTCAAGCCCGGTAAACTCCATGTTGAAACCCGCTCCCAGCTCCAAAAGAGCGGAAAGTCTTCCGTGTATCTCCACATTTCCCGCCGTGGGACTCAAAACGCCGGTTATTATCTTGAGGATCGTCGACTTTCCGGAACCGTTGGTTCCTATTATCCCGACTGTCTCTCCCTTTTTCACTGTCAGGTTCACATCCCTCAGGGCATAGTGCTCATGGTAGAGTTTCTTCCTGGTCAGACCCAGCGAATCCCTCAGGCGGTCGTTCTGTCTGTCGTAAAGCTTATACATTTTGTCGAGATGTTCGATCTTTATTATCTCGTCCATAACAACCTCTGTTTCGGCTTTTTCAAAGTATATCCGCGAAGTGCACCTTCAGCCTCTTGAATACAAGCGCCCCCAAAAGGAACATGACAACGGTAAAGATCCAGAAATATGCGGTGGAATAAAAATGCTCCCAGAACCACATTCTGTCAAGCAGCGCCATCCTGTACCCGTCAACCAGATAGTAGACCGGATTCAGTTTGAACACAATCTGCCACGGCCTTGAAAGGCTTTCTATGTCCCACATCATCGGTGTGATCCATAC
>CAMVDF010000217.1 GCA_947166195.1 uncultured Lachnospiraceae bacterium | reverse complement strand
AAGAGCCTTTGCTCTCTCCTCTTCCTCCAGCCTCGAAGTTTCGGAAACCTTCAGATTCCGTACTATTTTCAGCAGTTCCCCGGCATCCACCGGCTTCAGGAGATAATCAAGACAGCCCATCCGGAGCGCCTTCTGCGCATAACCGAAATCATCATATCCGCTCATGATCACAAAGGCCGCATCGGATACGCCCTCGTCCTTAACTTTTTCCATGAGATCAAGTCCCCCCATCTCCGGCATGCGTATGTCGGTCAGCACCAGATCCACCCTGTTCTCAAGCAGAAACCTGTACGCTTCCTTCCCGTTTTCAAGACAGCCTGCGATCTCAAATCCTTCCTTTTCCCAGTCGATGAGAAGACTCAGACCCTGTGTGATGAAGGGCTCATCGTCCACTATCAGCACTCTCATAATAAAAGCTCCTTACTCCATAAAAAAATCTATCTCAATGGGATCGTCATCCTGACAACCGTTCCGACCCCCCGCTCCGATTCGACAGAAAACCTTGCCTTTCCTCCGGTCAGCATCTTCAGACGCAGAAACGCGTTCATCATACCCACATGGGATTTTCCCTTCATGCTCTCGATGCTGGCATTCTTCACCTTTTCCTCGATATCATCGATGACCACCACATTCATTCCCACTCCGGTATCCTCGACTTCTATGACGATATCATCATTTTCGGGAAAGACTCTCACAAAGATCCATCCCGGTACCGATTTCTTTTCAACACCGTGTTCGCAGGCATTTTCAACAAGTGTTACAATTGTAAGCTTTGGTATGGAATACATCTGACATTTTTCATCAACCGTAAGTTTGTAGGACAGTCTGTCACCGAAACGGTATTTCTGAAGAGACAGATACGCATCCACAAAATCCATTTCCCTGCTTATCGGAACCTCATCATCTCCCCAGTTAACGTAGGTCCTCTCCATAACCGCAAGTCTTCCGACCATTTCAGCTGTTTCCTGCTCTCCCTTAAGGATACTGTGCATCCTGATGCTTTCAAGGGCATTGAACAGGAAATGCGGATTGATCTGCGAGTGAAGTGCCAGAAGCTCCGCATTCTGCTTTGCGATGCTCATCTCCTGCTCGCGGAGACGGTTCTCGTAGACAGTAGTGATCAGTTCATTCATTCTGTCTGCCATATCGTTATAACTGGTTATCAGTCCGCTGATCTCGTCGTTTCCCCCTATGCTCTCTATACTACGGACCCTTCCCTCATCCATGATACCAAAGGAACCTTCCAGATACCTGATCCTGTTGACCATCAGAACCTTGATGACCTCAAGCATGACCCACATCATTATGATGTTGATAAGCATCAGGACAAAAAACATTCCTCCGTTTCTCAAAAGAAATGTCCGGAGTTTGTCCTGCTTTGATACGATATAGATCGTCAGATCGTTATAGTACAGCCTGAAGTCCTTTTTGTAGGCGGCCTTTGACAGATCAGGCATTTCTTCAAAGGGCTGCGTCTCCCCCTTGCTTTTATCATTGGTAAAGATGAGAGTGTCCCCGTCGCAGACATAGACCCTGTCTTCAATCCCAAGTGAATTAATCTCGTCCTCAAAATCACTGAAATCAAGATCCATCCTCAGGGCCTTCTTGCGGCCGTTGAATGCACCCATATCCATCTTTACAAGGATCAGGACCCTGCGCCTCTGCTTGGTATCGCTTCCCATGCCGACACCGTATTCAAACATGAGTTTCCGGTTCTCACCGCCCTCATAGAGTTTCTCAAACCATTCCGCCCCCTCGGCAAGCCGCATCTGATAAAATCCCGAACCGTTGGTGATGGTCGGATTATCAACAAAAATACTGACCCTTGCACCTTCTATTCCCATGGTCGCATCAAGCATCTGGCTGCTTTCGATCCTGTAATAGGCATCATAGTAATCATATGAGTTTTTGTATTCCTCATTCAGAAAATCCTCTATGACCCTGCTCTTGTATATGTTATGAGCGATATTGGCCGGATACTCCAGATGCTTTTGCAGAACATTTTCCACGGATGTGGCCGTCTTTTCCATCTCGTAGTTCAGGTCAAATTCCACGCTCCTGTAAACAAGTATCAGCATTATCACATCAGTGACAAGAAGCGGTATGAGCACACAAAAAACAAACAGGAATCTGAGCTTCCCGCCCATATCAAGACTATTCAGATAACTTTTCAGCCTCACAAAGGGTTTCATTGAAAGCTCATACCATTCCTGTTTTCAACCGTGTATCTTTCCCAGAGGGGAAGCGGTTTTCCAAAGCTCCCCTTTCCGTTCGGATCACCTGATTTAACAAAATTTGCGATATAGTCGCACATCACTGCCGCCAGCTCAAAATGATGTCCCGTAAAGGGTCTCCTGCACTTCATCAAAGTCTCAAAAAAGAACCACAGGTCGCAGGAATGAAAGCAGCCCGGATCATCCTCTCCCGGTATATCTGCAGAAAAAGTATAATAAAAAAGTTTTGCATCCCCGTCATTTTCAAGTCTTTTGTCAAAAACGTTCCTGACAGACCTCTCCACCATATTCACACCGTTTATGATAAATTCATCCGATGTGTTTCCCGATATGACAGGAACAGGGGCACAATCGCCTGACATGAAGGCCTCATAGGGATCCGTTTTACAGAATTGTCCGTCTATGATATTTGCAAAAAAAGGATTATCCTTTCGGTACTCCGCGTATCTGTCCCTGATCTTAAATGCATCCATCCGTCTGGCTTCTTCAAGAGTTTTCACACCCAGAAAGGAAAAGAAATCCTGTCCTCTTTTTTCCGCCTCTGACAGTG
This sequence comes from uncultured Lachnospiraceae bacterium, assembly GCA_947166195.1. GTDB lineage: Bacteria > Bacillota > Clostridia > Lachnospirales > Lachnospiraceae > NK4A144. The sequence continues at coordinate 951 of CAMVDF010000217.1, read as the reverse complement.
ACGGAGGATCAAAAAGATCACTGTCCTTTTCCTCCTCGGGGAATCTGATGATACCGCTGTAGATCACGGCACCCTGTATCATATGACGGTTCCCGGCACAGGCAAGCTGGTTTGCAACACTGTTTCCTCCGGCAGACTGTCCGCCTATGGTTATCCTTTCCGGATCTCCGCCAAAGGCGGATATATTTTCATACACCCATTTCAGCCCTGCCTGCTGGTCAAGCAGCCCGAAATTCCCGGGAGCCTTTGGAGCCTCCTTTGTGATCTCCGGATGAGAAAGAAAGCCGAAAACTCCCAGCCGGTAATTTACACTGACCACAATGATCCCTCTTGCAGCCAGCCTTTCCCCGTCAAATTCCATTTCCGCGGTATATCCCCACTGGTATGCCCCGCCAAAAAACCACACAAAGACCGGGAGTTTTTCATCTGCATCCTTTGCGGGTGTCCAGATATTCAGATACAGGCAGTCCTCATCCATGGGAATATCAGGGTCAACATGCCATTCCCTGCAATAGATATCATCCCCAAGCCCCGGCGTATCCTGCACGGAGACCGGTCCAAAGGCAAAAGCCTCCCTCACTCCTTCCCATTTTTCGGGAGGTTCGGGTGCCCTGAAGCGCCTGCTTCCCGTCGGAGGCGCAGCAAAGGGTATACCCTTATATACGGTTATCCTTGCATCCGTCCCCTGAAGGCCCTTTACCATTCCATATTTTGTCTTTGCAACCCTTTTCATCTTCAGTCACCTCAGAAACCGGTCGTTTTTATTATATCAGCAAGATTCCTGCCATAGATCTCGGTACCCAGACAGTTTGGATGAAGGTCGTCGAGAAAGTACTCCGAAAGATGCGGTACAAGGGAAAAACCGTCAACTATCCACACGTTTTTGTACCTTCCCGCAACTCTCTTTATCAGTTCACAATATTCCCGAAGCTTTGGCAGCATTTCCCTTTT
>CAMVDF010000216.1 GCA_947166195.1 uncultured Lachnospiraceae bacterium | reverse complement strand
GGAGCACGAGGCTGACAGTCTACAGGATCGAGCAGCTGGAGAAGAAGGTCGACACACACAACAGAGTGATCGAGAGGGTGACGGTACTTGAGCATGAAAACAAGAGCAACAAAGAAGACATCAACGTGCTCTTTAAAAGGGCGAGGGAGCTTGAGGCGAAAAAGTAAGCTGAACAAGCTCGACAGATATCTGGTTTTCTGCTTCACGTTCCTGATCCTGTTCACGATCGTGATGACAGTTATTTTCTGCATCAAAGGCGCGGTGCCGGATGCCCTGATCGATATGGTCCGCTGGGCGGTATTCGGCGAGACATTCGGCTGCGCGCTGATCAAAGCACTCAACATCAAGAAGGAGGAGGATGTATGATTCAGGTTGCATACAGTATTTTATGGGCGGTGACGATCCTTCTGGTAACGATCATCGGCAGATGGTGGAAGGCGCACAAAGACGAGGAGAACGTCCAGTCGGCATTTGCGGAGCTGAAGGACTGGGCCGAGATCGCGGTGAGGGCCGCGAAGGATCTCGGCGACAGCAAAATGGAGATGACGGGATCCGAAAAGGCGGAGTACGCCTTCATGGTCTTAAAGGATGTCCGGGACAAGCTCGGGCTCGATCTGACGGACGAGCAGCTGATGCTTTTGGTCAGACACGCATACACGGTGATGGTGGACGAGTCGGCAGAACCGGTATATCTGGTGGAGGGGAAAGAGGATGGAGAGTGATCTTTTCCTGATCGTGGCGGCAGCCGTCATATGTTTAATACCGGGGGAATTGCTATGCTTATTATTTTCACCGTAAAGGCATTTTTGTTCGTGATGTGGGCCTCATTAAGCATGGCTTTTCTTTATCTGGCCGTGGCCGCGCCGTTTTTGATAACGGCGTGGCTTGCGGTCAAAGTAACAGAGAGGATCAAAAAATGGTTAAGATAGGACACGCGTCAAGCGACGAGAACAGAGGGATCCGGAGCGGAAGGGCCGGGGATCAGACCGGAGGAGAGGTCTGCATAAGGAAGTGGTACTCGAAGCCCTGGAAGGCGCTGCTGAGGCCAAAGCGCCCGGACATAGCAGAGGCGAGCGCCCAGGCCTGCGAGATGGGCTGCGCGAACAACCACATAGGCTATGACCAGTATCAGAGGAACACGGCGCACACAGAGGCCCAGCGGGTCGGCTATAACCTCGCTATGATCACGAAGGACTGCGAGACGGACTGCTCCGCCTTCATGACGCTCTGCGCGCTCGCGGCCGGAGTGAAGGGGCTGGAATACACGGGGAACGCTCCGACTACCTCGACAATGGTCAAGGCCTTCACGCGCACGGGGATGTACGAGCTTTTGACTGACGCAAAGTATCTGTTGTCAGACAATTACGTAAAACGAGGGGACATCCTGGTAACACCCGGGAAGCACACGGTCATGGTCCTCGAAAACGGCCCGAAAGCGGAGGCCGGGAAAGGCAAATCGGTCGATGAAGTGGCGAGGGAGGTGATAGCCGGGAAATGGGGATCCGGCATCACCAGAAAACAAAGTTTAAGGGCTGCCGGATACGATCCGGAAGAAGTACAGAGAAGGGTCAACGAGCTCCTAAAATAACAAACGTCATCCTTGCATCGTCCTTGCATAGAACGTCTAAGCCCCTAGAATATTATCTAAAATATTAGAAAACAGTGCAAAGGCTTGGAACAAGAAAACCCCGCAACCATGCGGGTTTCGGGGTTTTCGGGAATTTTAGGATTTTTCTCAAAAAAAGCTGCTGACGGGAATCGGACCCGAAGAAAAAACCCCGCAAACCCGCATGGTTGCGGGGTTTTCCGATCTCGTCCTTGCATCATCCTTGCATACTTTTTAAGTCGATATTTTCAGAGAGATATTTATTGGTCAGCATTGTAAATTCTTTTACCTTGTCCGAGAGTGTATTTTGATACACCGCTTTGAGCACTCTGTCATCCGACCATCCGCCCCTTTCCATGATATATTTGTCCGGCACACCGATCGCGTGCATGACCGACGCGGCGTAATGTCTCAGATCATGAAAACGGCACTTAAGCCCCACGCTGTCCCTTACCCTGCAAAACCTGTGAGTGATATAATCGGGCGTATGAGGATAGATCCGGCCCTCACCCGTCCCGATCATCTCAATGACCTCCTTCGGGAGGATCACGCGCCTCACACTTCCGGAGGTTTTGGGCGTCTCCTTGGTATACCACTTACCGTCCGCGCCCTTCACGACGCTGCGGTGGACAAAGACGGCACTGAAATCATGCAGCACATCGGAATACTCAAGCCCGCAGATCTCCCCGCGCCTTAAGGTCCCGCAGGCAGCCAGGGCGATACAGAGCTTAAGCGCCGGCTCCGCGGCATCAAGGAGCCTCTGCACATCGGCATTTGTGGGAGTATTATACATAACCGGGATCTTCGCCGGCAACGACACGCGGAAGGCCCTGTCATCCACGACCCCGATAGAGGAGATCAGCAGGGAATAAACATTCCTGACCGTCTTCGGCGACAGTCTGCTGGACAGCTGGGACACAAAGAACTGGATGTCCGCGGAGTCGAGTCTCGATATAAGGATATTATCAAGCGGCGCGATCTGCTTCTGATCCGCCCGATACCCCCGGATCGTGGAGGGCGAGAGCACACCCTCCCTGCTCTTGATATACCGGTCGACACACTCCCTGACGGTCATATCCTCCACGGAGACCTTCTTATGGTTCGCCTTAAACTCCGCCTCGGCCTGCTTCCACTCTCTTTTCGATGCCGCGGTGATCGACTTATAATGTCTTTTCCCATCCGGATCCTTATGCGAGAACACGATCCCGCTCCACGTCTTACTCTTTGGGTTATACTTAGGTTCGGCCATTTCACACCTCCAGATATCAATAACAAACCCCCGATAACCTTTCAGCTACCGGGGGTTTCTGTCTGATAACAACATAGGCTGGGTGGCAATCCAGCATCTCTTTTAAGACCGCTAGGGCGTGACGGCTGCCTGTTCCGTCCTCAGATGTTGTCATCTCGGTAGCATTAGTATAAACCTAAAACGTTTTTTTGTCAAACCTCGTATTTCCAGGCGTTCCCCCTTCTCACATAATCGTCGAGTTGAGCACTTGTCAAAGTGTACATCGTGCGGAACGATAGTTTACCGGAAGATGTAATCCGCACAACAACCACCACCGTCTGTGACAGAATACGAAAAAAAGAAAGACTGCCCTTATCGCGCCTCATACCTATATAATCCGGAGATTTGATAATAGAGGGTATATCCTCCAGACATTGCTCGAATAAGCTGTCAGAAAAGAAATCATCCCGGTGAAGCTCGACATGCTGTATGCGGTCTTTCCAGAAAACGATCTCTTCACCTGCACGCAGCCACGCGGCAAGGGTCTCGTCTTTATCAACGAGGAAATCAACCATTTCTTGCGAAAGCCTTCCGACAGACACAAAGCGATTAACACGCAGCACATCCTTATCCAGTTTGCTGTATTGCTTAATGATTTTGCTCATATATCACCTTTTAAACTCAAACTCTACACACACCATATTCCCTACGCGCTCTGTGACCCGGTATATTTTATAAAGGTGCCTGCCGAAGCAGACACCCATACAAGTAGGCGATATTCTACGCTTGCGCACCCCGTCGCCTGCGGAAGTTAAACATACACGTCCGGCATATTCTTACCGTGACGGGCGGTTCCTGCTTCGATTATCGGATATTAAATTATAAAAATCAAGCAAAATTTCCAAAATATCAGACATCAGTCCAACACATTG
>CAMVDF010000215.1 GCA_947166195.1 uncultured Lachnospiraceae bacterium | reverse complement strand
AAACGGAGTTATCAGAAGCTCTGTTCTCCAGAACTACTTGGAAGGCTCAAATGTACAGGTCGCAGACGAGATGGTAAATCTGATCGTGGCCCAGAGAGCCTATGAGCTCAATTCAAAGGCCATCACAACGACAGATGATATGATGTCCACCGCGGTACAGGTCAAGAGGTGATAGCGTATGGATATTGATTCCTCATATTTCTCAAATTATCTGAATAATGTTCAGGATGATGCCGCATCAAAGACGGCACAATATACAAGCCTCAAAAACAGGCTGAATTCCGCGAACGGGGATACCCCCGACGACGAGCTCATGGATGTGTGCAAACAGTTTGAGGCATATTTCATCGAGCAGGTTTTCAAAGAGATGGAAAAGACCGTGCCAAAGTCGGATATGGGCTACAATTCGGACGACCGGCTGGTAAACTTTTTCAAGGATGATGTCAGGCAGAAGCTTGCATCAAAGGCCGGTGAGCAGCAGGGACTCGGGCTTGCGCAGATGATGTACGAACAGATGAAAAGAAACTACAGTTCGGTGATACCGCCGCAAGCGGAACCGCCGAAAACACAGGATCCGGAAACGGACACGTCAAAGGCACAGGATTCGGAAACAGGCAATATTGAAGGATAGGATAGAAGGGATCGTAGACCATGTCATCTACAGGAACGAAGACAACGGATATACGGTCCTTGAACTTATAAAAAAGGATAATACAAACATAACGGTGGTCGGCAATATGCCGCCCTTTGATGCCGGGGAGGCCGTAGCCTTTGATGGCGAATATGTGAAGCACCCCGTCTATGACCTGCAGTTTCGCATGGATTCCTATGAACTGCGGACTCTGGAGGACAGGGAGTCGATCCTGAGATACCTTTCCTCAGGTGCCGTGAAGGGCATCGGGCAGGCCCTGGCCGGCAGGATAGTCGACCGCTTTGATGTTGATTCCTTCAGGATCATCGAGGAGGAGCCCGAAAGACTCGCCGAGGTCAAAGGCATCAGCATCAGAAAGGCGATGGAGATCTCCGCAGCCTTTGAACAAAGGGCAGCATCAAGAAATGCCTTTTCATTTCTGCAGCAGTACGGACTGTCAAATTCACTCATCCAAAAGATCTACGACAGATACAAAGACGGACTCTACGATATCATCAGAAAAAATCCCTACAGACTCATAGAAGACATAGACGGTGTCGGATTCAAGACGGCTGATACACTGGCAGCGGCTGTAGGCTCCGTGACCGATCCCAGATACCGCATACGCTACGGGCTGCTGTATATCCTTTCACAGGCTGAGGCGGAGGGCAATACCTGTCTGAAACAGGAGGATCTGATCAAAAGGGCGGGGGACCTTCTGGAGTCGGGAAAGGATGACACAGAAACTGCACTTGCGGATCTTTCAATTGAAAGAAAGGTCATGCAAAAGGTGGATGAGGACGGAGATACACTCGTATTTTCGGCATCGGCCTTTAATGCCGAGTCGGAATGTGCAGCAAAGCTTTTTGATCTCAATACCTTTGTCAGACAGGACGAAAAGACCATCAGGGCAGCTCTGGAAAAAATACAGAAAAAACAGGACATAGTTCTGGAGGAAAGCCAGTTCCTTGCGGTCACAAAGGCCATCGAAAACGGAGTGTTCATCCTGACCGGAGGACCCGGGACCGGCAAGACCACCATCATCAGGGTCATGCTGGAATATTTCGCAAATGAAGGCTATGAGATCCTGCTGACTGCCCCCACGGGAAGGGCGGCAAAGAGAATGTCCGCCGCCACGGGCTATGAGGCTGCAACCATCCACAGGACCCTGGGTGTCGGAGGCCGGGAAGGCGATGCGGAAAAAAGGAGATTTTCCCACGATCAGGAAAACCCTCTTGAAACGGATATCCTCATAGTGGATGAGATGTCGATGGTGGATATATATCTGTTCAGATCATTGCTTCTGGCAGTGGCCCACGGCACAAAACTGATCCTGGTGGGAGACGAGAACCAGCTTCCCTCGGTTGGCCCCGGAGCCGTGCTCAAGGATCTCATAGGATCGGGATGCTTTGAGGTGGTGACACTTTCAAAGATATACAGACAGTCTGAGGCGGGCGACATAGTCACAAACGCCCACAACATCAGACTTGGCAGGCAGATCCGCCTGGACAACGACTCAAAGGACTTTTTCTTTCTCGAAAGGAACAATGCCGAAAAGATAATCGAAGGCATTGATTATCTCATAAAGAAAAAGCTGCCGCCCTATGTGGGCTGTACATCGGAGGAGATCCAGGTGCTCTCGCCCATGAGAAAGGGTACCCTGGGGGTGGAAAACCTCAACATCCGTCTTCAACAGATCCTGAACCCTCCCGAAAAGAGGAAATGGGAGACAGAGACCCCCGCAGGCATCTTCAGGATGGGCGACAAGGTGATGCAGATCAAAAACAACTATGACCTGGAGTGGGAGATAACCGGCAAAAACGGCATCGTCATCGAGACGGGAAAGGGGGTTTTCAACGGCGATACCGGATGGATCGTAAGCCTCTCCTCCTCCCAGATCATAGTCCGGTTTGAGGACGGCAGGACCGTCGTCTATACGAACGCTCTCTTTGACGAGATCGAGCTCGCCTATGCCATCACGATCCACAAATCACAGGGAAGCGAATATCCGGCGGTGATCATCCCTGTGATAAGCGGACCTTCGGTACTTTTGAACAGAAACCTGCTGTATACCGCAGTCACCAGGGCAAAAACCTGCGTTGTGATCATGGGCTCCTCGGATACGGTCAAAAGCATGATAGACAACATCTCGGAACTGAAAAGGTACACAGGCCTTCGGGAGCGATTGAAGGAGGTGGAGATGATACATGATGCATAATAAAAACAGGCCGCCATCGCTTTTCCTTCGCATCCTGCAGGTGATGGAGGATGTGGTGTTTCCAAGGAGATGCCCCTTTTGCGATCAGGTGCTCATCTTTGGAAGGCAGGGAGCCTGCGAAACCTGCAGGCCGAAGCTTTTGTATGTCGGAAACGACTTTTGCATGAAATGCGGAAAACCACTGACGGATCCCGCAGAGGAGTACTGCAGGGCCTGCAAGGTATCCAACCGTCCCTTTGACCGGGGACGATCACTTTTCATCTACAACGATCTCGTAAAACACGGTCTTTCATCCCTCAAGTATGATAATAAAAGAGAATATGCCGAATACTTCGGAACCGGGCTTGCGGGCCTGGTTAAAGAAAGCATGAAGACACAGCGCTTTGATGCCGTGATCCCTGTACCCGTAAGCCGTGACAGACTGAAAAAAAGGGGGTACAACCAGGCGGAGCTTATCGCAAAAAGGGTTTCTTATCTGACAGGGATATCCCTCAGAAACGATATCCTGATCAGGGAAAAAGAAACCGTCGCACAGAAGGAACTGGGGCGTTTGGCACGCCAGAAAAATCTGAAAAAGGCTTTCAAAATAACGGGGAATGTTGTAGAATTAGAGACGATTATGGTCATTGATGACATATATACGACCGGCGCTACGATAAGCGAGATAGCGCGGGTTCTGAAAGAGGCAGGAGTGAAAAAAGTCTTCTTTTTCACGGTGGCCACGGGAAGCGCGATATGAAGGATATGGATTCGGAAAAGATAATGCTCATGACAAGGATGGCTTCCTTTGAGCAGGAGGAGGGCAGGAAGGCCCTCAGGATCTGCCACTTTTGCAGGAGCGATTATGTCATACTCAATGTGGTGAAATCGATAGTCAGCTCGACCATTGCCGTTGCGATGCTCCTGGGGCTTTACATTTATTACAATGTGGAC
>CAMVDF010000214.1 GCA_947166195.1 uncultured Lachnospiraceae bacterium | reverse complement strand
GACGATGATGAGATTCAGGGCGGCCGAAATGAGGATGGCTATGATATTGCTGATGATGATCTCCGGGCCCTCGGGAATGTTTTTTACAAAACCGGCCCCCGATATCTCCATGAACATGACAAATAAATACCAGCAGGAAAAGAAAATCACCGATATGATCCTTGCGGCTCCCTCCAGCAGGATAAAGGTTTCTATGAGACCGGGAATGAAAAGATACTCCATGCCTCCCCTCAAGCCTCCGCTGAACATATACAAAAGCGGAAGGAAAAGAAAATTCGTCAGATAGCAGAAGGTCACGGACATGATCTCATAATGCCCGAAATGCACATATGCCGCCAGAAGGAAAACATGGACCAGCCCGAAGGAAAGCATCAGAACCCCGGTGGTATACATGCGGACAATCAGGCACGCTGCTATACCCAGGGCAAAGGTCGACAGCGAGTACAGCGATACCAGCACGTACAGCCTTTCTCTGTATGAAGCATCATCCTTAAAAAGGGTACCGACAAGTTTCTTCAAATCATCACCTCATTCTCCGTCCCATTCGATGAGAGCCGGGTCTATCTGGTCGTATATGGCCTCTGCAAGCCTTTCAACCTGTATGGGTTTTGAAATATAATCATCAAATCCCGCATCCATGAGCATCTGTCTGGCTCCGTCCGCGGCATCTGCCGTCAGGACTATGCAGGGCACCTCCCTGCACCAGGTATTTCCGTTTTCCCTGATCTTTTTCAGGGTATCTATACCGTCCATCTCCGGCATCATATAATCGATAAAGATCATATCGAATCTGTTGTCACTGATGAGATTGAGGGCTTCCTGTCCTCTCTGGGCGGTGACCGTCTTCATCCCGTAGCGCTTCAGCAGCCTTTCTATGACGAACAGATTGGTCCTGTTGTCATCTATTATCATGACTTTTGCATTGGGACACGAGAATCCCCTCTTCAGGTCGTTGACCTTTGTATATCCTTCATTGTTGAAATACATGGCTATTGAAAGTGAACTGACGGGGCGGAGAAGCCTGTCCACATTTCCCGGGATCCTGTCGGATCCCTCCAGATCGGATATGACCACATATTTCGGACCGATCTTTCCAAGATGCTCCCTGCAGCTTTCAAAATGTTCCATCGACGCAAGAAAATGGGTATAATGTGCTTTTTCAAGTTCATCCTTCAGGCTTCCGTCATCCCGGACAACAGTGAAAGTGATACCCAGATCCGAAAGTGCCTTTTGCGCGATCTGCGATCTTTCCTCGTCCTCTTCGTAAAGCAGCACCGAGATATGCTTTACATTTTCCACGGCAAGCATGCAGGACCTGTCGACCACCTGCAAAGGAACCTCAAAGGAAAAGCCGGTTCCCCTGTTGTATGTGCTGTCAACATCTATGCTTCCCCCCATGATATCTATTATGGACTTGCAGATCGAAAGTCCAAGCCCTGTTCCTTCAACCTTCATGGTCTCGTGTTCCCTGTCGTCAATTTTTTCAAACGCATCAAAAAGTCTGGGGATATCCTCCTGCCTGATACCCATGCCGGTGTCCTCGATCTTTGCCTTCAGAAGTATCTTTTCATCCGGCAGTTCCTCGAAACAGGCTTCCAGACTGATACTCCCCTCCTTTGTATATTTGACCGCATTGTTCAGTATGTTGATGAAAAGCTGCCTGATCTTTGCACTGTCACCATTGAGAACCGAAGGGATCTGCGGATCGAGGATGATCCTGAAACGTACGGGGCTTTCGATCAGACGCACCGATATGATATTGATGATATCCTCAAACAGGATCTTCGTGCTGAAATCCGCATTTACAAGCCTCATGGTGCTGTTTTCCGCTTTTGAAAAAAGCAGCAGATCGTCAATATTTGATATGAGGGCATTACAGGCGTTCTGCAGATATACCACATTCTGTCTGAGGGCGCTGTTCTGTGTCTTGTCGCCGATAAGCCCGGTCGCAGTTATTATGGTGTTCATGGGCGTGCGCATCTCATGGGACATGTTCATCAAAAACAGTTCCTTTGATCTTGACATCTCCTCTGCCTGTTTCTGCCCCTCGGCAACGTTCATTTCTTCTCTTTCATTTATCCTGTTCCTGTAATCCGTGGCCATGCAGGCATAAGCCCCGCATATCGCAAGAGGTATCATCACCTCCGCAAAGATATTTACCCGGCTGATATCAAAGGGCTCATCCCTGTAATAAAGCTCATACATTCCAAAGGATGAAAGGACAAAGGATACCGTGGTCACGGCAGCTGAGACATACATGAGTTTTCCCTCCACACAGAATATGCAGAAAAAAAAGCTCATCAGATAAAAAACCACGGCGGGACAGATCTGTCTGCCGTCAAAATAGCAGGCCACCGGCAGCTCAACGGCACTTATCAGGATTGAGGTGATAAAAGCTCCTCTGTTGTACAGTCTGAACCTTACCGTGTATGCATGGAAAACGATCGTTACAAAGAATACCCCCAGGGTCACGACAAAATAAAGAATGGGAAGAGATACGACCATTCCGTAGATAAGCGAAGCAAACATGACATTGAAATAAAACATCATTGCCAGATTGATATTTTTTTCCTCCAGCGGAATATCCTCGCCGAAGTAAATCCTGAAGAGATTACGGATCATATCTGAAGCCTGTCTCAGCCAATCTGAGCTGTTCCTCGATCTTTTTGAAAACTATATTTTCGGTGAAGGGTTTCTTCACAAAATCCGCTGCACCGAGTGAAAATGCCTTTGAAAGAGCCATGACCGACACATCGCATCCGGTGAAAAGAACAGGGATACCTTTGAGATCATCGCTTTCCCTGATCATCTTCAGTATCCTGTATGCCCCGTCTCCTTCCAGGTACATGTCGGTCAGCACAATGTCAGGTCTCTCATTTTCCAGGATCTTTGGGACCTCATCCGCATCAGAGCAGACAGAAAGCTCATATCTGTCCTTCAGAATGTGGCTTGCCTGGGTAAGGACCATTTCCATGTCGTCTATCAGAAGTACTCTTTTCAATTCAAAACCCCTCTCTGTGGTATATTTATATTTGGAAAGTCTGAACGTATTATGACCTTTTGACCCGTACAAAAAAGTGTGAGATAATTCTATCATATTTTCGATGAATTTTAAAGAAGAGGAGGAAGAATCATGTCTTCTATAAGAGACATTTACAGCAGCCGGAAGACCGTGTTTTCATGTGAGATCTATCCGCCGAAAAAAGAGGCCGAATTTACGGATATCAATAATAAACTCGAGGAGCTGAAGGCGATCGGTCCCGACTTCATTTCCGTAACCTACGGAGCCGGGGGATCAAATGCGGGAAAGGCAGTAGAGATCGCATCCTTTGCAAAAAACCGCTGCGGTCTGGAGGTCCTGTCCCATATAACAAGCGTGGGTTTTGACAGAAAAAAACTGGAGGAGGGACTTCTTTCTTTCCGCAAAAACAATATTGATAATGTACTGGCTCTGAGAGGAGACCGGCCAAAGACCATGACCGATGCGGAATATGACCGGCGTGACTTCATACACGCAAGCGACATGGCTTCATTTATCAAAAAGGAATATCCCGATTTCACCATAGCGGGAGCCTGCTATCCCGAAAAACACTTTGAATCCGCCGATCTTGAGACTGATGCAGATAATCTGAAGATCAAAGCCGAAAGCGGCTGCTCCTTTTTCATTTCCCAGCTGTTTTTTGACAATGATGCCTTTCTCTCTCTGCTCGAGCGGATGAGAAAGAGAAATATCAATATACCGGTATCGGCAGGCATCATGCCTATCACCAGTGCAAAAATGCTCGGAAAC
>CAMVDF010000213.1 GCA_947166195.1 uncultured Lachnospiraceae bacterium | reverse complement strand
GTACGCACGGTGGTGTGAGAGGTCGGGGGCTTGTTGCCTCCTCCTACTCGATTGTGTGGGACAGGGTACATATCTCTGTCCTGCGTTTATGTAAATTAATATGACAGGGGGACTGTCCCTCTGTCAACTTTTTTGTTATAATGGTTGGTGTTTTTTTGATGGATCAAAGGAGATGATGATAATGGATATAAAACGAAATGTACTTTTAAATCCCGGGCCGTCCACCACGACCGACACCGTGAAACTCGCACAGGTCGTGCCCGACATCTGTCCCAGGGAGAAGGAATTTGCGAACATAATGGCACCCATGAGAGACGATCTGGTACGTATCGTACACGGCGATCCGAAGGAATATACGGCGGTGCTCTTTTGCGGTTCCGGAACCATATGCATCGATATAGCCCTGAATTCTCTCCTTGATGCGGGGAAAAAGGCATTTATTATCAACAACGGAGCATATTCCCAGAGAGCCTGCGATGTGTGCAGTTATTATGGTATGCCGTTTGTAGAGCTGAAGCAGCCTCTGGATGAAAAACCCGACCTGCAAAAGATAGAAGAGACACTGAAGGAAAACCCCGATACAGGCTATGTCTATGTCACCTATCATGAGACCGGCACGGGGCTTTTGAATCCGGTAAAGGAGATCGGTGCTCTGGCTCACAGGTACGGTGCGTACCTCATCACGGATACGACCAGCGCCTATGCCATGATCCCCATAAACGTCTATGACGAAAACATTGATTTCTGCATGGCCTCCGCCCAGAAGGGCATCATGGGAATGACCGGCCTTTCCTATATCATAGGCAGGCGCGACATCATCGAAAGATCAAAGGATTTTCCGAAACGTTCTTATTATTGCAATCTGTATATGCAGTATGAGTACTTCGAAAAGACTGGCGAAATGCACTTCACGCCGCCTGTCCAGACCATATATGCCGCAAGGCAGGCACTGAAGGAGTATTTTGCGGAGGGCGAGGAAGCCAAATGGGCAAGGCACTGTCGCATCATGAATGCGATACGAAAAGGCATTGATGAGTTGAATCTCCACGAAGCATTGCGGCGTGAGGTCCAGTCAGGCCTTGTGGCAGCCATCGATTATCCGGAGGATCCCAACTGGGATTTTGTAAAGATCCATGACTACTGCTACGAGCGCGGTTTTACCATCTATCCGGGAAAGATCGACGGCCGCGGCGGCTTCAGGCTCTGTGCCCTGGGCGCCATCGACGAGCAGGATATCGTGGATTTCTGGAAGGTCTTCAGGGAGGCGCTGGAGTCTGCCGGAGTCACAGTTCCGGTGAGATAATATAAACATTCGGTTGACATAAATCAGAATATGCCGTCATCGACTGTGCTTGAAATAATTCAGAACAAAAGATAATGAGAGGTAGATCAAGTTGAAAAAAGTATACACCTGCTTCACAACAGACATTATCCACGAAGGACACCTGAACATCATCAAAGAAGCCGCAAAGCTCGGAAGCGTCACGGTCGGCGCACTTTCCGACGCCGCGCTCATCCGCTACAACCGCTTTCCCACGATATCCATCGACGAAAGGATCGCGCTTTACAGGGGACTTGACGGCGTCGACGAGGTGGTGGTCCAGGACGATATGACCTATGACGAGATAATAAAAACGCTCCACCCCGACATTGTCGTACACGGGGACAACTGGAAGGAAGGGCCTGAAAAGGCTCTCAGAGAAAACTGTATCGCAGCCCTCAAAGAATTCGGCGGGGAGCTTGTGGAGATCGGTTATACGGTTAATGAAAATGTCGCAAAGGCAGACAGTCAGTTAAAGGAAAAGCTGGCCATGCCCGAGTACAGGAGAAAAAGGCTTCGGCAGCTCATCGATATCTGCCCCATCGTCAAGGTAATGGAGGCTCACAGCGGTCTGACCGGTCTTATTACCGAGAAGACCATAGTTGAAAAGAACGGAAAGCTCGATCAGTTCGACGGTATGTGGGTATCATCTCTCTGCGACAGCACCGACAGAGGCAAGCCCGACATCGAGCTTGTGGACATGACCTCAAGACTGCGTACCATCAACGATATCATGGAAGTCACCACAAAGCCCATAATCCTCGACGGAGACACGGGTGGACTGACGGAGCACTTCGTATATAATGTCCGTACCCTTGAAAGGATCGGCGTGTCCGCTGTTATTATAGAGGACAAAACGGGACTGAAAAAGAACTCACTCTTTGGCACCGAGGTTGTGCAGACGCAGGATTCCATCGAGAATTTCTCCGCAAAGATAGCCGCCGGAAAGCGTGCGCAGCTGACGGATGATTTCATGATAATCGCCCGGATCGAGTCGCTGATCCTTGAGCGCGGCATGGAGGATGCGCTTTCGCGCGCCTTTGCCTTTGTGGAGGCCGGAGCTGACGGGATCATGATCCACAGCCGCAAAAAGGATCCGGCAGAGATATTTGAGTTTTGCGACAGATTCAGGGAAAAGGACAAAACGACGCCCATCGTCGTGGTCCCCACTTCCTTTAACAGCGTGACGGAGGAGGAGCTGTCCTCCCACGGGGTCAACATCGTGATCTACGCAAACCAGCTGATGCGGGCGGCATTTCCTGCCATGAAACAGACGGCTGTAGAGATACTCACAAACCACAGAGCCCTTGAAGCCGACTCACATCTGATGCCCTTCAAGGAGATCATCACACTGATAGACGAACTATGATCATCTCAAACGAAGAAAGAAAAAGTAAAGAGATCGCAGTCCTCATGGCAGCGGGCCTGGGCACAAGGATGCGTCCGCTGACGGACACCACCCCCAAACCCCTCATAAGGGTGAAGGGCACGCCTATGATCGAAACCGTCATACAGGGTCTGAAAGGCCGCGGTATAGACGAGATCTATGTGGTCACGGGCTACCTTGCCGATCAGTTTTCATACCTTGAAACGAAATATCCGGGGCTGACACTGCTCCATAATAAAGACTACGCGACTGTAAACAATATCTCGTCGGTAAAAACCGCCACGGATATCTTTCGCGGCAGGCCTGTCTTTATCTGTGAAGCCGATCTGTATGTTTCGGATCCTTCGATCTTTAAGGCAGAGCTTTCCGGCACCTGTTATTTCGGAAAATTCGTTAAAGGCCATACTGAGGACTGGGCCTTTGACACGGATGAAAACGGCTTTATTACCCGCGTGGGAAAGGTCGGAGATGACTGCCATATCATGTGCGGTATCACCTACTTCACGCCAACTGCTTCGGCGATACTTGCCGATGCCATAGATGCAGCCTATGAAAAGCCCGGCTATGAGGAACTTTTCTGGGACAATGTTGTAAACGACAATCTGGAAGCCTTGAGGATGACCATCCATCCGGTAAGAAACGAACAGATCGAGGAACTTGATTCCGTCGAGGAACTTCGCGCTTTCACCGGAGATACTTCTCTGTAATGTATCACAGGGACACTTCTCTGTTTCATAGGGACGGTTCTCTGTTTCAAAAAAGTTTCACAGGGACGGTTCTCTGTTTCAAAAAAGGCAGCAGACCGCGTGAAACGCGCATAAATACTGCTGTAACAGAGAACCGTCCCCTGTGACGCCTGTGATGCGCAATGTGACGCAAGGAGGAAAAATGAATCATACATTGCTTTATATCGATCCCGGAACGGGAAGCATGCTCTTTACCATATTGATCGGAGCAGTTTCAGCCGGCTATTTTGTGTTCCAGAAGCTGAAACTGAAGTTGAAATTCGTGCTTTCCGGAGGCAAGGCAGAGGCGGCAGGTGCAGAAAAGCTTCCCTATGTGATCTTTTCTGACAGCAAACGATACTGGAATGTCTTCAAGCC
>CAMVDF010000212.1 GCA_947166195.1 uncultured Lachnospiraceae bacterium | reverse complement strand
TAAAAAAGCCTTTGCATCATACCTATGTGGCGGCAAGCTCTGTCATGGATCTTTACAGGCAGCTGGGAGTACTTTCAAATGCGGAGATGACCAGCACAAAGTATGAGGACTGGTCGATCGATGAGGTGAAAAAAGCCCTTGATGATGAGGATATGTTCTATGTGGGAAAGTACGGCACCCCGGATTTTGAGTTCGTCCTCGACTGCGGATGCGATCTGGCCATAGAGTCGACCATGATATTTCACAAACCCGGGACAAAGGAAAAACTTGAGACTCTGGGAATCCCCGTGCTTGTGGAGCATTCAAGCTATGAGGAGGATCCGCTGGGGAGACTTGAATGGATCAAACTGTACGGTCTCTTAAATGACAGGCTTGACGTGGCGGAGGAGTTTTTTGATCAGCAGGAGGAGAAGCTTTCGCAGATACGGACCGGAAATACGGAAAAAAAGAAGGTGGCTTTTTTTTCCATAAATCCCCAGGGGGGAGTCGTTGTAAGGCGAAGCGATGATTATGTTGTAAAGATGATCGCCATGGCAAACGGCGAATATGTGCCCATGGGAGATGAGAGCGTGATCCAGATGGAAAGTTTTTTTGCGCAGGCATCAGATGCTGATATACTGATATACAACGGCACCATCTATGACAGTCCGCGGACTCTTGCCGAATTTACCGCCATGAACGATACCCTGAAGGAGTTGAGGGCCGTGAAGGAGAAAAACGTCTGGTGCACGGATGATGACATTTTTCAAAAGACCACCGCGATCTGCGATATGATAACGGAATTTGACGCCATCATCTCGGGAGATGCGGACGGGGATGATATGGAATATTTTTACAGACTGAAATGAAAACGGATAATAAAAGAAGGTACGATCTTTCTTTCGGCCTGCTTTTTGTGTTGCTTGCGGTGTTTGCGATATTGAACCTTTCTCTTGGAAGTGTGAGCGTCGCACCGGGAGAGATCGCAAAAGTGATGGCGGGAGGAGAGAGCGGTTCCGTAAGCTTCAATATAATAAAAGAGATCCGGCTTCCCAGGCTTTTCGGCGCCATGATACTGGGTGGTGCGCTGTCGGTCTCGGGATTTCTGCTGCAGACTTTTTTTCATAATCCCCTGGCGGGACCCTTTGTGCTTGGAATCTCATCTGGTGCAAAGCTTGCGGTGGCTCTTGCCATGACCCTTGCGCTGGGAGGAGGCTTTCTCATCAATTCCTGGTTTATGATAGGTGCGGCCTTTCTGGGAGCCATGGTGGTGATGGGCTTCATCCTGGCCGTATCGGGCAGGGCAAAGAACAGCGCGGTTTTGATCATATGCGGTATCATGGCGGGATATTTCTGCTCTGCGGTCACCGAGCTTGCCATTACCTTTGCCGATGACCAGAATATCGTGAACCTGCACAGCTGGTCCCAGGGAAGCTTTTCCGGCCTGAGCAGGGCAAATATAAAGATCATAGCCCTGGCAGTTTTTGTCTGCCTGGTGTTCGTTTTTATTATTTCAAAACCCATGGGGGCGTACCAGCTGGGTGAGACCTACGCCAAAAGCAGCGGGGTGAACATCAGGATGCTCAAGGTGTCACTCATATTGCTGTCGGGACTGATGTCTGCCATCGTGGCGGCCTTTGCGGGGCCTGTGTCCTTTGTGGGGATCGCCGTGCCACAGATGATGAAGGGGCTTTTCGGGACGGAAAAGCCGGCATTCATGATACCTGCCACCTTTCTGGGAGGGGCGGTTTTCTGTCTTTTTTCGGATCTTCTGGCAAGGCTTGTGTTTGCACCGGCGGAGCTTTCCATCAGTGTCGTGACCTCGATCCTGGGGGCGCCGGTGGTCGTTTGGGTGATGTTAAAAAAGCGTCTGGGAAGGAGGGCGTAGATCATGGGAAAATATATCCTTGAATCAAACGCCCTTTGCGTCGGATACGGGACAAAGAGGATAGTGGATGATATTTCTTTTTCCATGGAGGCAGGGGATATCGTCTGTCTCATAGGGTCAAACGGGGCCGGAAAGTCAACGCTTCTGAAGACTCTGGCAAAGATGATACCGCCGGTTTCGGGAAGTGCGAAAATAGATGGCAGGGAGATCGGGCATATCAGGGAGGGAGAGCTTGCAAGGATCGTCTCCTGCATGTTTCCCGCCTCTCCCGTTACGGAATATCTGACCTGCCTCGACATAGTCGAAAACGGCAGATACCCTTACACGGGGATGTTCGGGACGCTGTCGGCGGATGACAGGGAAAAGATCGCCTCTGCCATGGACATTGCCGGTGTAACGGAACTTTCCGGAAGGTATTTTCATACGCTTTCCGACGGGCAGAAGCAAAGGGTGATGCTGGCCCGTGCCATCTGTCAGGAGCCGAAGCTGCTGCTTCTTGACGAGCCTGCATCCTTTCTTGATATCAGGTACAAACTGGAGCTTTTGGATCTCATCGTGTCGCTTGCAAAGGAAAAGGGGATCGCGGTGCTTTTTTCCATGCATGAGATCACTCTTGCCGGAAGGATCGCGGACAGGATGATCTGCATAAAGGACGGAAAGGTGGACAGGATGGGAACGCCGCGGGAGATAATGCGGTCTGATTATATGGAAAGGCTGTATGACCTGAAAAAGGGAAGCCTTGAGGAAGGGGTCCTGAATGGGATCTTTTGAGCATTATAAAAATGTGAACGGGAAAAAACTGAGGCTTGGCTATACAACGGGAACCTGTGCGGTGCTTGCAGCCAAAGGCGCGGCGTATGCCCTGCTTTCGGGGATGGTGCCGAACCGCATCAGGGTCATGACTCCAAAGGGGATAGAGGTGGAGGTTGAACCTGCCGAATGTTTTTTTAAAGGTGGCTGCGCTGTCTGCGGCGTGAAAAAGGATGCGGGCGATGATGTTGATGTGACGGACGGTCTTATTATATACGCATCAGTTGAAAGGATAGCGTCAAAAGAGATTTTGATCGAAGGCGGCGTGGGGATCGGGACCGTCACAAAGCCGGGACTTGACCAGAAGGTGGGGCAGGCGGCCATCAATTCCGTGCCGAGACAGCAGATCAAAGAGGCGCTGCTTTCGGTGGCGGATGAGTTTTCGTTTCAGGAGGGGTTTAAGGTCGTTATTTCGGCACCCGGAGGTGAGGAGATTTCGGCAAAGACCTTTAACCCAAAGCTTGGGATCACCGGTGGTATCTCCATAATAGGAACGGGCGGCATCGTGGAACCCATGAGTCTTTCGGCTTTTTCCGATGCGATGAGGCTTGAGATCAGGCAGAAGGCGGCTATGGGCTGCAAAAAGATGATCTTTGTTCCGGGTAATTACGGAAGGGATTATCTGAAAAGGGAAGGGCTTGAAAAGGAAGGCGTTCCCGTGGTCATGATCTCGAATTTCATGGGGGATGCCCTCGATGAGGCTGTATCCTGCGGGGTTTTGCATACAGTCATTGCAGGACATGCGGGTAAGCTTGTAAAGTGCGCTGCGGGGATCATGAACACCCACAGCAGCATGGCTGACGGCAGGGCGGAGGTTTTTGTCACGCATGCTGCATTGTGCGGAGCATCTTTGGAGATTCTGCACTCTCTTTTTGATTCGGTCACAAGTGATGAGTGCGTGAGGTCATGAAGTCGGTGTATGAAAGGCTTTGTGCCAGAGCGGGAAAGGATATGAAGCTGGGAGTTATAATGTTTTCCAATGAATACGGAACATTGGGAAGGATGGGGGAGTTTGACCTATGATCCATATCGTGGGAGCCGGACCCGGTGATGAAAAGCTCATAACGGTGAGGGGAAGGGAGCTGCTTGAGGCTGCCGATGTTGTGATCTATGCGGGAAGCCTCGTGCCAAAGGAGCTTCTGTCCCGGTGCAGAAAGGATGCCGA
>CAMVDF010000211.1 GCA_947166195.1 uncultured Lachnospiraceae bacterium | reverse complement strand
ATAGGTCTTTATGTCAACGGTGACCCTGCCCTCAGCCATAGCCTCAAGCAGGCTTGCCTGTGTCTTTGGAGATGTCCTGTTTATCTCATCTGCAAGCACCAGATTGTTTGCGATGGCACCCTCACGAAACTCAAATTCCTGAGTTTTCATGTTATAAATGCTGACGCCTGTCACATCTGAGGGAAGCGTATCGGGAGTAAACTGTATCCTCCCGAAGCTCATCGAGGTTGAGGCCGCAAGGGTACGCGCCAGGGTCGTCTTTCCCACCCCGGGTACATCCTCAAGCAAAACATGTCCCTTTGCAAGCAGACATATGAGGACCTTTCTCGTCACATTCTCCCTGCCGACAAAATATTCATTTATCTGTTTTTCAAGTTTTTCTATCATAAAATCCTCCCGGGTGTATCATGGGGACGGTTCTCTGTTACGCATCCAAAAACCGTTTCACATCTTCCAGCGATCCTTCTGCTGTTTTTCTTCCGATATTGTAGACTCTTTCAAGCTCAGCGGGATCGTTTTCCGTACGCTTTATCCCCAGAGCCTTTGGCGGTCTGATCACAAAGGAGGTCCCGTCAAGCTCTCTTTTCTTTATTTTTGATGTCTGATCGTTATACATCTCATGGCGGCGCTCCATTGCCCCTGCCACCTCCGGATAGCCGTGAAGAAAGATCTTTGCCAGTCCGCTGATACCGCTTTTTTTCTTCACAAAACCGTCAGGCTGTGTCAGCACTATGACATTGCGGTCGTATCCCTGATTTTCCAGATATTCAAAGGGGATCGAATCCGTGATACCCCCGTCAAGCAGCAGGTATCCATCGATCGAAACAGGTTTTGAAACCAAAGGCATGGATGCGGATGCACGCATCCATTTCAAATCCGTCTCTCCGCCGTCGGTGCATTTATGATAAACACATTTCCCCGTTCTGATATCTGTTGCACCCACAAAAAACTCCATCGGGTTATTTTTGAAGGTTTTACAGTCAAAGGGATCCAGAACAGTGGGAAGCTCCCTGTAACAAAAATCCGCCCCGTACAGATCTCCCGTTTTGATCAGTGAGCGAAAGCTGCAGTACCTGGGGTCGCGGCCGTAGATTTTATTATACCGCAGTGCCCTTCCCGGCTGCTTTGACTTGTAGTTGCAGCCAAAGGTCGCACCGGCGGAAATTCCCGCAGCACCGTCAAACTCTATGCCGTTTTCAAGAAAGACATCCATGACCCCGCAGGTGAACATGCCGCGCATGGCTCCACCTTCAAGGACCAGACCCTTTTTGAATTTATTATCATGCTCTTTCATATAACCCTCATCCGTCACAGCGTCACAGGGGACGGTTCTGTGTGACACCGGTATTCATCAGCGTTTCACGGGATCGCAACCCGAAAACGAAACAGAGAACCGTCCCTCTGAAACAGAGAACCGTCCCTCTGAAACAGAGAACCGTCCCTTTGATACACCTTGATACATTATACAATATCGAAGTACCTCTTGACACCTGTATATCCGAGTGATATCATCCTGATATCATAATAAAATCAGGCAAGGAGGAAACACTGATGAAGGAAACAGTTCAGGAAAGGGTCATTGAGGGACACAAAACCGGGGGAATGGTTCTGCTGCTCGTGATCCTGGCTTATGTATTTTCATTTTTCGCATTTATTTTCGGGATGATGGGATTCCCTCTGATCTCCGTGGTGTGCGTTCTGTGGATGCTCTTCGGATGGGTACTTCTTTTGGGACTGAAGGTACTGAAGCCCAACGAAGCCCTGGTGCTGACACTTTTCGGAAAATATGTGGGAACACTCAAGGGCGACGGATTTTTCTGGGTCAATCCCTTCTGTACGGCTTTCAATCCCGCCGCGGGAACAAGGCTTGAACAGAGCGGAGATGCGGCAGGCTCAAAAAAAGCCGCATCGCCTGTGGAATCATCAGCAGCCGTCCAGGTATACGGATTGTCAAAAAAGATATCACTGAAGGTAATGACCCTTTCAAACAACAGGCAGAAGGTCAATGATATCCTCGGAAACCCTGTTGAGATCGCGGTAGCGGTCATGTGGAAGGTCACCGACACCGCAAAGGCTGTGTTTGAGGTCGATATTTACAAAGAATACCTTTCGCTTCAGTGTGACAGCGCTGTGAGAAACGTTGTCAAGATCTACCCCTATGATGTGACGGACAATGTGGATACCACAGGGGACGGAAATTCGGATGACGGAAGCCTCCGCGGTTCCACCGAGGTGGTTGCCGCGCGTATCCGCGAGGAGATCCAGGACAAGGTGCGCGATGCCGGTCTTGAGATCGTGGATGCCAGGATCACATATCTGGCATATGCTCCCGAGATAGCCGCGGCAATGCTTCAGAGGCAGCAGGCAGCAGCCGTTGTGGATGCCAGAAAACTCATAGTGGACGGTGCGGTAGGCATGGTCGAGCTGGCTCTTGAAAGGCTGAATGAAAACCATACGGTTGAGCTTGACGAGGAAAGAAAAGCCGCGATGGTATCAAATCTTCTGGTAGTGCTTTGCGGCAATCATGACGCACAGCCCGTTGTCAATTCAGGGAGCCTTTATTAATGGCTGACAAAAAACAGGTTCCGCTTCGCCTGTCGGAGAAACTGTATAATGAGATCGCTGCCTGGGCGGATGATGATTTCCGCTCAGTCAACGGTCAGATCGAATATCTTTTGACACAGTGCGTCAAACAGAGAAAAAAGGACGGTAAATATGCTTCAGCTGATTTTTTATCCCGCTCTGATCATACTGCTTTTCGCGGGAGCAAAGATAATGAAGAAGGGTGAATGGAACGAGGATGTTCTGTCCTTTGAGCACACAAAGGCTTTTCTGGGATTTGCCTCGATAGTGATCATCTTTCATCACGCATCACAAAAAACCTGCGCAGACTGGCTCGATCCACACTACATCCGCCACGGACTGGATCTTTTTGTCTACGCCGGATATCTGTACGTCGCAGCTTTTCTTTTCTGTTCGGGCTACGGCATGCGCACTGCCTCCCGGAAGGAAGGCTTCTTTAAAGGATACTTCAGAAAAAGGATGCTTCCCATAATCATCCCGACGATCCTCATCTGGCTCGTGTTCTTCATCACGGAAAGGGCAAGAGGCGTGAAGGTCGCCCCGCCGCTTTGGATAAATGTTTATGATTATATCTGGTTCATCCCCGCCATCCTGTACATGTATGTCTGGTTCTACCTGAGCTTCCACGTCATGAAAAACGAAAAACTCCGTATGCCTCTCCTGTGGACGGGTGTAATCCTCTACATCATCTTCTGCTTTTTCTTTTCACCCGGAACATGGTGGTACAATACAGTCCATCTTTTTGCCGTGGGCGCGGGCTTTGCCGGAAACAGCGAAAGACGGCTTCAGCGGCTGAAAAGCCGTTATCCCCTGAAGGTGATCCTCTTCATCCTTCTGACGCTCATCTTTTTTGTAGCAGGCAATTATTATCCCATGCTGACCTTCATCCTTCACAAACAGTACAACGGCATGATCCACAGGCTCCTCGAGGGCCCCTGCCAGATGATATCCGCCTACACATTTGTGATAAGCCTGATCCTGCTCGGCCTGAAGATCCACATAGGCAACAGGCTAATAAAAACGCTCGGGACCTTCACCCTCGAGCTGTATCTGCTCCACCCGTATTTCGTGCAGCTGTTTGCCTTTGCCTTCATCAACGTAGGAAACAGGCCTGTATTCTACATCAAGGATCCCTTCCTATATGTACTTGCGATCATCATACCCTCGATCCCATTAGCATACTTTGAAAAAAAACTCATCACTCACTTCAAAAAAATCGAGTAGGAGGAGGCAACAAGCCCCCGACCTCTCACACCACCGTGCGTACCG
>CAMVDF010000210.1 GCA_947166195.1 uncultured Lachnospiraceae bacterium | reverse complement strand
GTGTTGTCGATGAGAAGCGGCAGGCCGTGCTTGTGAGCAATGGCTGAGATCGCATCAACGTCCGGGATATCGCTTCCGGGATTTCCCAGAGCCTCAAGGTAGATGGCTTTGGTGTCTTCCCTGATGGCTCCCTCAACCTCTGCAAGATTGTGGGCATCGACGAAGGTTGTCTCTATTCCGTAAAGAGGAAGTGTGTGGGCCAGAAGGTTGTAGCTTCCTCCGTAGATGGTCTTTTGTGCGACTATGTGACCGCCGCCTGCAGCGACTGTCTGTATTGAGTAGGAAACGGCGGCTGCTCCGGAGGATACCGCAAGGGCTGCGCTTCCGCCCTCCAGAGCTGCGAGCCTCTTTTCGAGAACATCCTGGGTTGAATTTGTGAGCCTTCCGTATATATTACCGGGATCGGCAAGTCCGAAACGGTCTGCAGCATGTTTGCTGTTGTGGAATACATATGAAGTTGTCTGGTAGATCGGCACCGCACGTGCATCCGTTGCCGGATCGGCCTGCTCCTGTCCTACGTGTAACTGTAATGTTTCAAATCTGTAATTACTCATGGCTTATCCTCCTCGTTTATGTTTATCGTTTTTTTGTTGATCTTGTTTACGAGGAAAATCATACGACTGCCGCCGTGTTTTGTATAATACAGGAAAAATATGAGTGGTTATAGGTTTTGCCTATAACCGTGGGGTGGGACAGTGGGACAGGGGACGTTTCTCCGTCCCACTTTTATGTAAATCTATATGGGCAGTGAATCGGATATATGTTTTTGTGAACAATAAGCCGTCAGTTCTTAACGAATCCAAGTCTGATAAATTTTGGAGCACACCGGCTGCGCATGCTTTCCGCGCAGAACGGGGCCTCCAAAATTTTGATTATCAGACGCAGGATGAGTTTAGAACTGGACGAGCCGTGAACAAAACATATATCCGATTCACTGCAATATTAGTCGACATAAAAGTGGGACAGAGAAACGTCCCCTGTCCCACAAAAAAATGATATAATACAGGATATGAAAGAAAAAACGCTGAAGATAAAAGATAAACTTGCCGGGCTGGTCTCGGGACTGGCAGGCGTATTCCGGGATTTCCCCTTTACAATGGCATCGATCCTCGTTGCGGCTTTGTTCGCATCCATCGTGCTGCATCTGGACTACGATGATAAAGGCAGGGAGGTCTGTGAAAGGATCATGGTCTTTGCATTCTGGATGGCGCTGCAGAGCTTTGTGATCGAAGAGATCCTGCGGAAAAAGCTTGCCGCAAAGATCGCAGGCTTTGCCGCGGCACTGCTGTTTTCGACCGTCTTTGTGTACATTCAGTTTTATAAAGGCAATACTCTCTTTGGCGTGGATTTTGAAAGGATAGAAGATATATGGCTGAAGATCTGGGTGGTTTACGCCGTCGTAATCTGCTCGCTGCTGATCCTTCACATATACAAAAGGATCGGGGACGACTTTGGCTCCTGGTGCACGAGGTCATTTCTGGCTCTCGTCAGATCCTATGTGCTCTACGGCCTCTTTGCGGCAGGCCTTGCCGTCATACTTCTCATATTCAATGAACTAATCTATGACACGGACGATCTTCTGATGTGCTCGGAGGAGTTTCTGGCCATCAGCTTCATCTCCGCCATAACCATCAGGGCCCTTTGCACGAAGCACGAAAAACCCGGCAGATTTGCAACAATCTGCATTTATTATGCGATGCTTCCGATGCTCATGATCTCCTATGTCATCATCTACATCTACATGATCAAGATCTTTGTCACGGATGCCGTGCCTTCAAATTCCGTATTCGGCATCCTCACTGGTCTCTTTGCCGTGGGTGCTCCCATATGGACCATGGCACAGAACACGGATAATAAAAACGCTTTCCTCAAAACCGCCGCCCGCTTCGTCCCCTTCAGCTTCATCCCCTTCATCATCCTGCAGGGGTATTCGCTGGGGATCAGGATAGCCCAGTACGGCCTTACCGTATCAAGATATTCCGGGATAGTTCTCATCATATTCGAGGTCATCTATTTCACCCTGTACATCACGGGCTTCATCAAAAAAAGAGATCTCATCCACATGCTTTTGTACGCCTTTATCATACTCTCCCTGCTCTGCGCCTTCTGTCCGCTCATCTGCTTTGATGATGCCGTCATCCACTCGCAGCAGCGTCGGATCAGAAAGATCCTGAGCCTTGAGGATATCAGTCCCGCGGAGGGAAAGAAGCTTGTAAGTTCTTATTATGAACTGAAAAATCTCAACAGCAAAGGAAAAAAGGCCGCCGAAAACGGCTTTTCCGAACAGGAGATCAGTATAATAAAAGAAAAAGAAAAAAGCAGCGATGACTACTATCCCCGCACAGCATACCTGCGGGCTGAAAGTGACCTGTCAGAGCTTGATATCACCGATTACAAAAGGATCCTTGAAACAGGAAATATCAACTGGGAATACGGCGATATAAAGGACCGCCCCTACGAGCTTCATTTCGGGACTCTTTCAGATAATGAGGAATATGTGATAAACCTGGAAGGTCTTGCCGCATCAGCAATGCAGCAGTACGAAGACGGGGAGGAATACTCCCTTGACCTCGGCGAATACCGTCTCATGAAGATCGATGACAACGCCGATCTTTTCATCAAAGAGATCACCGTGACCTGTAGTGAGGATGAACCGGAAAACCTGCAGATCAGCTTCTCCGGATTTGTTCTCAAAAGAAAGTAGATCTACAGGCAGACGGCCGATGATATCTCATCGATCTCCTTCAACTCTTCCTTTGTAAATGAAGTGTTTTTTGCAGCCCCGATGTTGTCGAGGATCTGCGAAGTCTTTGATGCACCGATCAGAACGCTGGTGACGACTCCGTCACGCAGTACCCATGCAAGTGCCATCCGTGCAAGGGTCTGCCCTCTCTTTGATGCAAGCTCCGCAAGCTTTTTGATCTGTCCGATGCGCTTATCCGTGATGTCGTCCGAATTCAGGAAACGTCCGTCGGTCTTTACCCTGCTGCCATCGGGGATACCGTTTAAGTATCTGTCTGACAGCAGTCCCTGTGCTAGGGGGCTGAAGGCTATGATACCCTTACCGAGTTTTTGGGCGGTCTCCTTCAGTCCGTTTTCTTCTATGCTGCGGTCAAGAATGGAATAACGGTTCTGGTTTATTATGAAAGGACAATGCAGCTCCTCCAATATGGCTGCCGCCTTTTCAAGAGTCTTTCCGTCATAATTTGAGATCCCCGCATACAGCGCTTTGCCGCTCGTTACCGCCTGCGCCAGCGCGCCCATGGTCTCCTCAAGGGGCGTGTCCGGATCCATCCTGTGATGATAAAAGATATCCACATAATCAAGACCCAGCCGCTTTAAGCTCTGATCCAGACTTGCAAGCAGATACTTCCTGCTGCCCCAGTTGCCGTAGGGGCCTTCCCACATATCATACCCGGCTTTCGTACTGATAATAAGTTCGTCCCGGTATTTTCCCAGGTCCTCTTTTATTATCCTGCCGAAATTCTTTTCGGCGCTTCCGGGCTTTGGTCCGTAATTGTTTGCCAGATCAAAATGCGTGATCCCGTTGTCAAAGGCCGTGAAGCACAGTTGCCTCATGTTTTCAAAGGGTGAGGTGTCGCCGAAATTGTGCCACAGCCCCAGCGACACGGCAGGCAGTTTCAGCCCGCTGATGCCGCACCGGTTGTAATCCATTTTTTCATAACGATTTTCATCTGCCTGATACATAGTATCTCTCCTTCTCGTGGGACAGGGGACGTATCTCTGTCCCAGTTTATGGGACAGGGGACGTATCTCTGTCCCAGTTTAAATCTTCCCGGTGTAGTCCACCTTCCTCCGGACTATCTTGAAGGTCAGGGTCTTTGTTCCGGCGTAGCTTCCCCTGCCCTTAAGCACCACCTTCGCCGTTCCC
>CAMVDF010000209.1 GCA_947166195.1 uncultured Lachnospiraceae bacterium | reverse complement strand
CCGCGAGGTAAAGAAGCTCTACCTTGACGGAAACAGGACAATAGTTATAGCAGGCGCGCTCATAAGCATACCTGCCGCCAAGCTGTTCATCGACCGGATCTTTCCGGTATTTGTCGCCAATGTGGGTTGTACCGTCCATCTCGAATTCCGGTGGTTCCACTATGCCATCCTTTTCGGAGGCATATTACTCTGCTACAGCCTGATCAGCCTTTTCCTGACAGGAAAACTGAACAGGATCACCCCCGCCGAGGTCCTGAAAAACAGGGAATGATAATGTGGGACAGAGAAACGTCCCCTGTCCCACTGGACAAAATTATCTGCGGGTGATATTATTGATTAGCGACAACTAACTCGTGCAACCGTATAAGTCCGGTGTCTTCATATAAAGCAGACGTTTTCTCTCCGCCACAGGCGGAGTTATATATTGACATTGAGTTAGCATTAACAAACCATAAACTTACCGGGGTGAACACATGAATGCTCAGAATATACCTGCCATGATCGTATTGCTTGTCATCGTTGCATTGGCCGTATACGGAACGGTAAAAAGGATCCGGTTCGGTTCGGCGTGCTGCGGCACGAAGGAACCGCCCGAAAAAAAGGTAAGGGTCAAAGACAAAAACAGGGATCATTATCCGTATAAATATGTCCTGTCTGTTGACGGGATGCATTGCTCGGGCTGTGCCCGCCGCATCGAAAACGCATTTAACAAAACGGATGGGAGATGGGCAACAGCCAGCGTGGAAAAAGGTGAAGTAAGGCTGCTTTCAAAGAGGGAGGAAACGGAAAGCGGCCTTGCAGATATAACAGGTTCAGCAGGATATACATTGATCTTGTGCGAGAGAGAATAGGAGGAGAATATGAAAGAACTATCCGGATTACCTGTGGATTCCACATGTGTCATCGCGTCTTTGGACGGCGATCAGAGGTTTATCAGCAGGATCACATCCATCGGCCTCACTCCCGGATGCCGTGTAAACGTGATCAAAAATGACGGAAACAGACCGATGCTCATTTATTCAAGGGATACGATGATCGCCCTTAACAGAAATGAATGCAAAGGCATCATGGTGAAGGAGGTAACAGCGTGAGTACAGCAACTATTGCACTTTTGGGACAGCCGAATTCGGGCAAATCGACTCTTTTTAATGCTTTGACGGGACTTCGTCAGCATGTGGGCAACTGGCCGGGCAAGACCGTTGAGAAAAAAGAGGGCAGCTTCACCCACAACGGGATGGAGTACAGGGTGGCGGACCTGCCGGGATCATACAGTCTTTCGGCCAATTCCGATGAGGAAGTGATAACAAGGGATTACATCGCATCGGGTGATGCGGATGTGGTCTGCATCCTGGCGGACAGCTCCCAGCTGCAAAGAAGCCTGTTCATGCTGGCGGACTATGCGGGGATCGATGTCCCGTGCTTCCTTCTCCTCAATATGTCGGATGTGGCAAAGGATCAGGGCAAGACCATAGATGCAAAGGCAATTGAGGAAAGACTCGGGATCCCGGTGATCCCATTTTCGGCAACGGACACCAGATCCTATGATGTGTTTTACGAGGCCATGGGCCGTGCGATAAATAATAAGACCAGACTGAATCTGAACGATCTGAAAAAACAATACGAAAGCATAAAGGGCTATCAGGAGATCTGTGATCTGATACCCGAAAATGCGCTGCCCGGATATTCATCCATGTGGGCAGCGGTAAAAGTGATCGAAGGCGACAGGGTTGTAAGCGCCAAGCTGAAGAATGCGGTGGGCGCAGAGACGTTTGCAAAGATCGAAGAGATAAAAAAGAACACACAGGGAGCGGTCGCAACGGGAGGCTGCAAATTTGCATGGATCGATGATGTGCTTGATAAGGCCGTCGTTTCCGGAGAAAAGAAGGTCACCTTGAGCAGACTTGACAGGATATACACAAGCAGGGTGTGGGGCAAGCCGGCCGTCATCCTGACTGTGCTGCTGGGGCTTATCGCATCGTTCATTCCCGCGCTTCCGCTCATGGGAGTGGGCAGCGCGGTCATAGCGATAAAAGAGCCCGTCATGAACGCGCTCTATTCGGCCGGATGTCCGGAGGTCATCGTTTTGGTGATCGGAGATGTGATAATACAATCCTTCTCGTATATCTTCAAGATGCTCGGTTTTGTGTTCGGCGTGACCCTTGTCTTCGGACTGCTTGAAGAAGCCGGGGTCATGGCCCGTATTTCCTACGTATTTGACAACACCATGGGGAAACTCGGGCTTCAGGGCAAATCCGTGATGCCGTTTCTCGTCAGCTTCGGCTGCACCATGGGAGGTGCCGCGGGAGCCAGGGTCATTGACAACTGGGGACAGAAGGTGCTGACGATAGCGCTTGCCTGGGCGGTTCCCTGCGGCGCGGCCTGGGCTACCATCCCTATGCTTGCTTCGATATTTTTCGGACCCGGAGCTGTCGGTGTCATAGTTGCGATCCTTTTGACAATGCTTGTTCATATGTGGATCACGGCAAAGGTTTTCGGCGGAAAGCTTGTCAAGGTTGAGGACCGCTACGGGATGATCATGGAACTTCCTCCCTACCACAAACCCAAGTGGGGCTCGCTTTTCAGGTATGTGTTCGGAAGGACGAAGGAGACATTTGTCAGAGTGACCAAGGTGATCCTGCTTGTATGCGGCCTGTTCTGGCTGCTCAGTTATTCCCCCTCCGGCAATACCAGCGTGCTCTACAGGATAGGCGTCGCCATCGAGCCTGTGACTAGGTTTTTTGGTATGCCCTGGCAGCTGTTTCTTTCATACATCGCATCCGCAGTCGGCAAGGAGGGTGCGATCGGTGTAATAAGTGCGCTCTATAACGGCGGCTCACTGGGAACTGCTTTTGTTGATTCAATGAACGGAGCTGCAAGAGCGGCCAACTTCAATGAGATGATGCTTGCAAATGTGACAAAGCCCGAAGCTTTGGCCTTCATATTTGCAATGACCTTCAATATGCCCTGCGTTGTTGCGCTGGCTGCAACATACCAGGAAACACATTCGGCAAAGTGGACGGCAAGGATAGTCCTTTATTATACGGTGATGTCTCTGATACTGGCATTCATCGCCTATCATATAGGGCTGCTCATCTGGTAAAAAGCAAGAGGCGGAAAAAACATGGAGAGATTGCTGGAACTTTTACGGGACGGGCATGCAAGGACTCTTGAACTGCTTGCCATGGAGCTTGACACGGATGTCGAAGATGTGAAAAGACAGATAGAGTATCTGGAGAATATGGGCGTGATAAAGAGGGTGGCATTAAAGCCCAAAGGATGCGCGCAGTGTTCAGGGTGTTCCGGGAAGGGACACCCTGAAGGCAGTAATACATGCAAGGGATGCCTTCCCGACGGAGGCTTCAAAAACATGGGAGAGATGTGGGAAGTGGTATAGCCTTACAAATCTGAAGACTGTTAAAAAAATATGTTTTATGAAAGGAGACGGGATATGAAGTGGAAAGGATTGGGATCCCTTTTGACGGCGAAGTGACTGCGGGAGAGGCCATGGTGAACCAGTCATCCATGACCGGCGAATCCGAGGCAGTACTCAAAAGATGCGGCACCAGTGTATTTGCGGGAACCGTCATTGAAGAAGGTGAGCTGACGATCGAGGTATCACAGGTCAGCGGCTGCGGCCGGTTTGACAGGATCGTGAGGATGATAGAGGATTCGGAAAAACTGAAGTCCTCCGTTGAAAGCAGGGCTGAAAGACTGGCCGACAGGCTTGTTCCCTATACTCTGCTTGCTGCTGCAGCCACATGGGTTTTCAGCAGAAATCTCACCAAGGCTGTATCTGTATTGATGGTCGATGGCTATTTACCAACTCGTGGTTGATATCTATAAATTCCCGAAGCATTTGTACTCCGGTCTTTTAATGGCATTAGCCTGATGCC
>CAMVDF010000208.1 GCA_947166195.1 uncultured Lachnospiraceae bacterium | reverse complement strand
AAGTCCAACATCATCGCGATCGACTATGATCCCGGTGCCTCCGAGGTCAACCAGTTAAACAGGATCAAGCTGATGCTGTCCACCGCAAGGGAAAATCTTTCAAAAAGAGAAAGGACACGTTCAAAAAAGATCGTGTGAGTTTTGAAGATCCTGCACCGTTTTTATTATCTCCATATTGAAGGCGTCGTTTTGAGAAGTGCTCTTTCCCGGTTCGTCCTCTCCGCATATATCTATGCCGAGGACGGGCCGGTTTTTTATGATAGAAGTAAAGATATCAAAGAATTCCTCTTTTTTCATGTTGCCCTGATCCCAGTTCGTCCTTAGCACATCCGTTGACAAAACATCCTTGTCGACCGAGATGTAGACAGGTCTGCTGTGGGGAAAGTTTTCGGGACAGTCTGCTGTTTTTCTGATCAGGGTGATCTCCTCCAGAAAGCTGTTTTCATTTTTGATATCAAAGACCCATGAGCCGCAGGACTTCAAGCCTCCAAAGGCCGGCGGCTGATCATCGGTATGATTATCAAAAATGACAAGATCAAATCTCTCCCGTACAAAGGAAAGAAATAATCTTGTCATATAATGATAGTTCCCGTTATCGATGAAATGAAGCCCGCGGAAGGACCGGTCTTTCAGTCTGTGAAGGATGGTCCTTTCCGTATCCTCATCCACATACATACTGCAGCCCTCAAGGTCCTCAAAGCTTATGACCTCAGAGCATTTAACGATACTCTGTCCCTCATAGACTCCCGAAAAGGAACAGATGAGCGGCTTCATCACTCCTCGCTCTCACCGCTGTAAAGGAGTTTGAAGATGACAGCAGCAAGTGCCGCTCCCACCAGGGGTCCTACGATAAACACCCATACCTGGGCGATGTAATCAACTCCGGAGAAAAGAGCCGGTCCGAGGCTTCTTGCGGGATTGACCGAGGTTCCCGTAAGGGGTATCCCGAAAATATGGACAAAGGTAAGGGTGAGACCTATGACCACTCCGCCGATGATGGAGTTTTCTGCCTTTGATATGACCGCAAGGACCACCAGCACAAAGACAAAGGTCAGCACCACCTCAACAAGGAGAGCTCCTCCCAGATTGATGCCCACATATGAAAAATCACCAAAACCGTTGGCTCCGAGCCCGTTTGAGGAAGGCTCCACCGAATCGGTCATGATCTCGATGATATAGAGAAGTCCTGCCCCTGCGGCTCCTCCGAGGAACTGTGAAATGACATAACCTATGAGATCTCCCACAGACATGCCTCCGGCCACAAACACACCAAGTGAGACCGCCGGATTGATATGACATCCGGAAATATCTCCTATGGCAAAGGCCATGGCTACCACTGCAAGTCCGAAAGCCAGGGCAATCCCCAATATCCCAAGCTCACCCTCGACACCGCCGGATACTGCAGCAGCCCCGCAGCCAAACAGCGTCAGGACACAGGTTCCGATAAACTCCGCTACATACTTTTTCATTATATATCCCTCCTGTCACACGGCACAAAGGATAAGCGATCCTCCATGCTTTGAACTGTTTTTGAACGGCTTCCCGCCATAAAATATTTTACCACCGCAAAAGCCGTGGTTCAATCAGGATTTAACACAAATTTAATACTTCCGTAATCTTCAGTTTTCTTTATTTGCCGCGCGCTTTCTGTCGATCATTGCAAAAACCCTGTCCATAATAAAAACGGCAAGGATGGCTATCAAAATACCGAAGATCATGCCGAATAGAACATCGGTAGGATAATGCACTCCCACATAAAGCCTTGAAAAGCCTATCAGTGCGGCCAGCAAAAGAGCCGGGATGCCGAATTTTTTCGGGATCTTCAAAAGCAGGACAAAGGCTGCGGCAAAGGATGATGCCGTATGCCCCGAGGGAAATGAAGGATCCTTTTGCGGCCCCACCATGCAGATGAGTCCTTCTATAACATCATAGGGCCTCACCCTTGCAACAAGCGGTTTCACGATGGCATTTACGATCAGTACATCGATCGCAAGCGCTGCCGCGCAGCAAAGCCCGGCCCTCCTCGTTTTTTTGAAGATCAAAAGAACCGCCGTCAGGATGATCCAGAATATCCCGGCGTTGCCCAACCCCGTGATAAACATCATCAAAGGATCAAGGAGCGTGGTCCTGATATTGTTTTGGATGAATAATAAGATCTCGGCTTCCATAACGGACTAATTTTATCATAAAAATCTTCTCTTGACTAATAATATCGGAGAAACTACAATAGTCATCCGGTGACTGAATATATACACGCATAAAAAGGAGTTCATCATGGATACAACAGAGGTTTTAAGACAGCTTGCCATCATCGTTCTTGCAGCCAAGTTTTTCGGACTGCTTGCCAGAAAGATCAAGGCGCCCATGGTCGTGGGCGAGATCATTGCCGGGCTTATCATCGGTCCCTCGATGCTGGGCCTTTTGCAGTCCTCGGATTTCCTTCAGGGAATGGCCGAGTTCGGTGTTATTATGCTGATGTTTTCGGCGGGACTCAACACGGATATCAGGCAGCTGAAGGCAACAGGCGTGAAATCCACTGTCATAGCCTGTGCGGGAGTCTTTGTTCCTCTGATCCTCGGAACCATACTCTATATGTGTTTTTACGGATTTTCCGCTCCCGGAAGCGAGCACTTTTTGAAGGCGGTCTTCATAGGTACCATCCTGACGGCAACATCGGTCAGCATCACAGTCCAGACCTTAAAGGAAATGGGAAAGCTTTCCGATGCCATCGGCACTACCATCATGAGTGCCGCCATTATTGACGACGTCATAGGCATCATAGTCCTGACAGTCGTGATAGGCTTCAGGGATCCCGAAGCAAAGATCCTGGATGTGGTCTTCCGCACCACTCTGTTCTTTGTATTTTCACTGGGTGTCGGCTTCGTGACCTATCATATTTTCAAATGGCTGGACAAAAGATACCCCCACACCAGGCGTATCCCCATAATGGGAATGGCTCTCGCCTTCATCCTGGCTTATCTTGCAGCCGAATATTTCAACGTCGCCGATATCACAGGCGCCTATATAGCCGGAGTAATATTAAGCTCTCTTGATGATTCGGACTACATATCAAGAAAGATGGATGTCAATTCCTACATGCTATTCGGTCCTGTTTTCTTTTGCAGTATCGGACTTCAGACCGATATCAGGAATGCAAACATGGGAGTTTTCATTTTTTCAATTGCCTTTGTGATCGTCGGCCTGATTTCAAAGATCATAGGCTGCTCGGGCGCATCACTGGCTCTGGGCTACAAAATGAATGACAGCCTGAAGATCGGACTGGGCATGATGACAAGAGGCGAGGTCGCACTGATCGTGGCGCAGCGCGGACTTGCAGCAGGGCTTTTGGAGCGGACCTACTTCACCTCCGTCATCCTGCTGATCATAGCAAGCTCCATCATCACACCCATTCTGTTAAAGATAGTCTATTCAAAAGATAAGGCCCTGCCGGAGGGGTAGGGCCTTTTGAACTAATCATCTTTTTTTTGCTGTTTTTTCTGCTGCTTCATCTCCCTGTAGCGCATCTTCGCCTCAAGTTTCTTTTCTTTGTACTCGCGCTTCAGTTCCCGTCTTGCGTATCTCCTTGCACCGCCGCCCCTGATGATGGCGATGATGATCAGGATCACAACAAGCCATGCCAGGATCTTGATCCAGTTCCTTGCGATATAGATCGCAGCATCATCACAGAATTTATAGAACTCGATGATGGAATTGTTGAAGCTTTCGATGAGCTGCTGCTCAAAGGGCAGATCCGCTGCAGGCTCGGGCTCCTTGTATTCCTTTACCTCCTGAAGGGAAACATTGACATAGGAATAGGCCACATCCGTATCCATCCTGGAGATATTTGATCTGCAGCTGTTTAAGCGCGTCCTGACCTCGGTGATCCTTTCCTGGATATAAAGGACATCCTC
>CAMVDF010000207.1 GCA_947166195.1 uncultured Lachnospiraceae bacterium | reverse complement strand
TCACCTGACTCACCGCTCTCAGTCCAAAGTCCTCGACCTGTTCCCGAAGTACTGATACGATATCACCGGCGCTGTCTTCGGCGGTCACATCCATACGGCCTTTTTCAAGGATGTTTCGAAGCTGTCTCAGCCTGCCTCTG
Organism: uncultured Lachnospiraceae bacterium; assembly: GCA_947166195.1. Lineage (GTDB taxonomy): Bacteria > Bacillota > Clostridia > Lachnospirales > Lachnospiraceae > NK4A144. The sequence continues at coordinate 3,790 of CAMVDF010000207.1, read as the reverse complement.
TTGCTCCAGTCATACTCCTCGTTTTCCACACGAAGTATGAAGCCGCCCTTGAGCGACCTGTCTTCCTTCATCCGAAGCTCAACCTCGGATACTCCGTATTTACTGCGTATGAAGTCCTCTATGCCCTGAAGTCTTTTTTCGTCAGGCTTTGTGACATACAAAAGAGTTGCTTCCAGGTGATCTTTGACCTCGTCAAAAAATTCCGGATCGTCCGTCATTTGTTTCCTCCGTCTGAACTGCCAGCATTTTCAAGGAACCGGTCATACAGTTCATTGTCATTTGCAGGTCCCTTTGATCCTGCGATCTTTGACGCTGCGGACAGGATGAGAGATCTCATCTCCTTTTCCTGCTCGACTGCAGCCCTGCGGCTTTCGTACTTTGCTGTATCCCTCGCCTTTTTGATGATCTCGGCTGCTTTTTCATTTGCCTCGTTTATCGTCCTGTTGTACTCAACTGCAGCGCGAAGATCTTCTTCCTTTTTCTTTTTCTCTCCCTCATAGGTGATCTCGGCAAGATGGTTCCTGTATTCTTCACCGATCTTTTCCGCCTCTTTTTTCTTTTCCTCAACCTCGAGGTAACCTTTCTCTATCTCCTTTTTTCTCTCATCCAGGATCCTGTTGACCCTTCCAAAGAGAAACTTCTTCATCAGGAAATAGAGTATGAGCAGGTTTATTATCATACAGATAAAATTAAACCAATCAAAGCTAAGCATTACACCCTCCTGCTTTTAGCTGTACAAATGCGCATCATCCATCACTCATGTTTTTGCGCAGTGCGTATATCACTGCAAAAAGAACACAATGAGTATTCCTATGAGAAGGCCGTAGATAGCTGTTGCCTCGGCCAGCGCACATCCGAGCAGCAGTATCTTCATGATCTTTCCGTCTGCTTCGGGCTGTCTTGCCACCGCATCAACTGCCTTTGCCGTTGCGATACCGATTCCCACTCCGGCTCCGATCCCGGTTATGGCTGCTATTCCGGCTCCAATTGCTGTCATACTCATTTCTTTCTCCTCCGATCTTATTCTATATACATTCTATGTACGGGTTCCCGCAGGCCACCTCCCACACTCTGCGCTCCTGCAGGTGCTCGAAAGCTACACTGTTATTTATTTTCTGAACCCTCCGCGCCCGAAAGCTATTCGATCGCTTCCTTGATGTAGAGTGATGTCAGGAATACGAAAACATATGCCTGGATCAGCCCGTCAAACAGATCAAAATACAGGCAGAGCGCCGCCGGGAGCACGATGGGCACGGCCATCTTTACCAGCTCCATAATCACAAATGCCGCAAAGACATTTCCGAAAAGACGCATGCACAGGGACAGGGGTTTGATTCCAAGTTCCAGCACGTTCATGGGTGCCACCACCGCCATCGGTTCTGCAAAGGATTTGAAAAACTTTTTCGGTCCCTTTTTTTTGAAGGCGGCCGCTTCTATCAAAACTATGCTCATGAGCGCCAGGGCCACCGTAACGCGAAGATCCCTCGTGGGTGGCGAGATATTGAATATTCCTATCACATTGGATATGCCCAGATAGATCAGGATGGTGCTGATGTAGGGCACATACTCCCGTGCCTCCTCGCCCAGCATGTCTCCCGTCAGATTCTGGATCCAGACCACAAAGGACTCGATCATGATCTGTTTTTTTCCGGGATTCCTGACCTTCATCCCGCTTGTCATTATCAGGGCAACGATCAAAAGAAACGCCATGATGCACCAGGTGACGACTACCGACTGGTTCACATCTATTCCCCCGAAAAGAGGAATTGTAAATGCGGTCTTTATCTCAAGTTCTTCCTGAAGTTTTGCCGAGAGTTCTCCCAAGCTGTCTCACCTCCCTTGCCAGCTGCCGGCAGAATACTCACCGGCATCAGCTGTCATCCTCCGTCAGAAAACGACTATACCGGAAACCGTCGTGGTTTCCTGTATAGCCGTTCTTATTATCAAGGTAATCTCTATGCAGCTTTCTTTTTTGCAGCCTTTGCCTCAAGCGCCTTGTCGGTGGGCTTCACCAGGATGAAGCATGCCACAAGTGCTATGATGTAGAGGATCAGGGTTGCATAAAGCACATTCTGATATCCTACAGGGTTTACCTGTACTCCGTCATGGTCAACAAACTGTCCGGTATGATTGACGATATAGGTTGCCATCTGGTTTCCGGTCAGTCCGGCAAACGCCCATGCAGAAAGGGTGATCCCATGGATCGCGCTGATGGATCCCATGCCGTAGTGATCAGACAGCAGCGTCGGCACATTTGAGAAACCTCCGCCGTAACCTGCGTTCACAATAAAGATCAGTCCGAGTACCAGTGCTATGAGCAGCACATTTCCCTCGCCGTTTACGATACCCTTTGTCAGCATCACTATCGCGGTGAATGCGATCGAAAGGATGAATATCAGCTTGTAAATGGTATTTCTGTCCTTCAAAAGGTCAGCCCATGCTGAAAAACCAAGTCTTCCGCCGGCATTAAAGATCGCCGAAATGGAAGAGATGATACCGGCCGAAGCTGCAAGCCCTATACATTTGACTATGGGCTTTTCCTGGGAGATGAGTGCAAGTCCGCAGGTGATATTGATGTAGAACATCAGCCAGATACCGATATAGTTTGAAACAGGCTTTGTCTTGATAGTCTCGAGGATTCCGGGCTTCTTTTCTCCCTTGCCGGGCTCATGCCAGCCGTCAGGTTTTTTGAGAAGCAGATGTCCGACCATCATCATCACAAAATAAACCATTCCGAGGATCCAGAACATCTTGTATACTCCGCTCCCGTCATCCCAGGTTTTTAAGAGGGATGTCATGATCGGGCTTGCAATGGCCTTTGCTGCACCGAATCCTGCAACTGCAAGTCCCGTAGCCAAGCCCTTTTTGTCCTGGAACCACAGCATCAAAGTCTTTACCGGAGAAAGGTATCCTGTTCCGAGGCCGACTCCCATAATAAAACCGTAGCTGATATATATGCCGACCAGTGCCAGCGGACTTCCCGGATGCTTTCCGCCGTACGCGATAAACACTCCTGTCAGAAGCATTCCTGCCGTGAAGCAGATGGTCGCGATGAGAGAGGATTTGTGGATATCCTTCTCAACTATGTTTCCCAGAAATGCCGCAGACATTCCAAGGAAGAATATAGCAAAACTGAAGGCCCATTCAACACTTGCTTTCCCGAATCCTATATGATCTGCGATCTCCTGGGAAAACACCGACCAGCAGTAAACCGTTCCTATGCTGCAATGTAGTAATAATGCCGGTATGGCTGCCCTGACCCATTTGTTGGTACGCCATCCACCGGACTGCTTTGAAGAATCACTCATTCTCAGACACCTCGCTTTGTTTTCATGCCGGCATAAACTGCCATTACTGTCCTATAATACGCCTATAACTGCATCTTTTCAAGCAAAAAAACTGCCATATCGCATTGATATGACAGTTCCTTTTGCGAGGCGACAACCAGATTTGAACTGGTGATCAGGGTGTTGCAGACCCACGCCTTACCACTTGGCTATGTCGCCATATGAGCAGTGCAATTTCGAGTATGAAGCATTTGGCCGCTTGCGGACAAAAATGCTTCATGCGAAGAAATTATAGTGCGAAGCACCCGATCGAGAAAAATACGAAGTATTTTTCGAGATTCGGAGCACTGCGAGTAAACAAGCATTTTTGAGATCGCCATTCCGCGAGTATACCAAACTCTCTTATTTTTCGAGATTCGGAGCACTGCGAGTAAACAACCCTATATAAAAAAAATGACCCGGACGGGAATTGAACCCGTGTTACCGCCGTGAAAGGGCGATGT
>CAMVDF010000206.1 GCA_947166195.1 uncultured Lachnospiraceae bacterium | reverse complement strand
TCACTATACAAACGTTGCCTGCGGACATGACACGCAGCCTCGTATACGACGGCCTCATGAGCTCAAGAAACACATCCGATGCCCTGTCGGTATCCGCCTTTGTTGTTGTAGAATAAAGCCTGCCCGGCTCTATATCAAGTTCATGGTCCGACATCACCACGTTGTAATAGTCATCGCTCTCTCCGAAAAGCTCCCTCATGCTGTTTATATCCATGAAGACAGCAAGCCCCACCGAATACGGCTCTATACCTGCTATGGTAAATGCATAGTCAATGTCATTGGCATTGTCTGAAAGGACTATCTTGTCACCCTCTTTCAGTCTGTATCTGAGCGCCACCGCATCTGATGCGATGATCCTGTTCTTGCCTTTGACCGGCTTTACATCAATGTACGGATTGTCATCATCTATTCCCATCACCGCTATATCAAGCGTATATCCGTCCTTTTCTTTTTTGAGAGTCTTTACAAAGGCAGCTTCCCCGCCCGCCGGAACCTCCTTTGCGGGATATTTGAAGCTGTACATATACTCATATCTGGTGTCTTCGCACGACAGTCTTCCGACGCTTTCGCAAAGCACATAACAGTCCATTCCCATCATGAAGATAAGCAATGATATCAGCATGCCTGCCATAATGGTTAGCGCCGTCCTCCTTTCCCTGAGCATCTGTCTGACCCTGAATTTTCTCACAAACGGCATATCGCCCAGCTTTATGTCCCTGCCCCTGCTCATCTTCTGCTCGTTTCTGATAAGAGAAAGAGCGGTCCTTGACAGGCTTTTGTTGATCACAAGAAAATTTACAATGATCGATACCACAGGCGGCATGACAACCGCGTATAATAAAAGATACGGCGGTATCACCCTTCCAAACCACGGCAGGGAATAATATTCATAGGAATCGGACATCTGCCAGCTGCTTCCAAAACCGCCAAGTCCAACGACAGCACCCGCAAGACCGCCCAGAAACGATATAACCGTAGGCAGGGTGATATAGTGAGCCATGAGGTCTTTCTTTTTCACTCCAAGGGCATAAAGCGCCCCTATCACACTGCTCTCGCTCTGTATCTGATGGATCACGAATACGGAGAGTACATAAGTAAACAGCACTATGACTATGATCCCGGCAACCACGCCTATGGTCTTGTTGATCCCGATATCTCCGGCGGCTCCCCCGATCCTTAAGTTGTCGGCTCTTTCCATAAATTCCATGACGTTGTCCGGCGACTTTGAAAACAGTTCATCCATCATATCATCCGACTGTTCCTTCAGATCTTTTACGCCGTCCTTTAATTCTTTCACTCCGTCACAAAGTTCTCCTGCCCCGTCATCAAGCTCTTTACTTCCGTCATATGCTTCCTTCACGCCGTCAGAAAGTTCCTCTGCCCCGCTGCAAAGCTTATCTGTTCCCACAGGCAGTCCCATTTTTTTCATCGCACCGTCAAGCGAAGCTGCACCGTCACGGAGTCTGACACTTCCGTCATGCAGTTCGCCGAGGCCTTCCGTCAATTCCCCGGTCCCGTCCTTTAATCTGCCTGCCCCGTCATCAAGCTCATCCACTCCGTCCACCAGGTCACCTATGCCATCCGTGATCTCATCCTTCTTTCCATAGGTATCTGCAAGTATTTCCTGATAATAAGGGTCATCCACCTTTTTGTAATCAAAATCAAAATCCTTTATCATCTGCTTCAGGTCATCGGCGCTCATGGCATCATTGAGGACAAAAGCATATGTATACTCTTCCGTTCCCGCGGCTTTTTCGCTCTTTATCCTGTTGTAGGCTTCCTCCGTAACAAATGCCGTTCCAAAGAAAGTGCTGTCCACAGCGGTATCCGAAAGTTTCCTGTAAGGAGCATCATAATCAACACTGCTTCCCAGGCCGGTCACCAGATACTCTCCCTCTCCGATCTTTACCTTGTCACCCACACTGATCCCGTGTTCCTCGCAATACCTCTTCTCAAGAACAATTTCATCTGCACTTCCCGCAAGGTGCGGATCCGTGCCGTAGGCGGCGTTTTTATTATTGACTCCGTATCTGTCAAGTACTACAAGATCTATCTTTTTTCTGTTTTTGAATATCCTTAAGACCGATCCGTCATCCATGCCGATATCGAAGGAAAAATGCTCCTCGATGGTCACGCCCCTGTTTTCGATCTCTTCCGCCTGATCATCCTGCAGAGGGTAAAACACAGTCACCTGGCCGTCCTCAAGATTGCTTTCCTTCTGGTTCTCCTTTGTCCCCCGGATGACTGTCTCGGCGGCATCGACTAAAGAGATCACTATATACATGCACAGCGCGATCATCAGGAAAAGCGATGCATACCTGAAAAAATTTTCTTTTATCTGCCTGGGAAGTCTTTTTTTCAATACTTTTTTCATCACAGATCCTCCAGTTCCGAAGCCGGTACTCTTTTGTCGTTTAAGTATTCGGTCTTTACAAGGCCGTCCTTTAAGAAGATTACCTTGTGGACCATGTTCTTGATGGAATTGTTGTGGGTGACAATCAGCATCGTTGTCCCGTAGCGGCTGTTGATCCGTTCAAGCAATATGAGGATGTCTCTTGAGGTATTTGAGTCCAGCGCTCCCGTCGGCTCATCGCAAAGCAGGAGTTTGGGATTTTTGATCAGTGCCCTTGCTATCGCGCATCTTTGCTGCTGGCCGCCTGAAAGCTGGGAAGGGAATTTATTCTGATGCTCCGTCAGCCCCAGGATATCCAGCAGCTCGTCCATATCAAGTGGATCCTTTGTCAGATATCTGCATACTTCGATGTTTTCCTTCACGCTCAGATTCGGGACCAGATTGTAGAACTGGAAGATGAACCCGAGATTGTTCCTCCTGTAATCCGAAAGGGCATTTCCTTTCATTCCGAACACCTCAATGCCTTCAACCCTGATCGATCCGGAATCCATCACATCCAGACCTCCGATGCAGTTGAGCAGCGTCGACTTGCCCGATCCGGATGTGCCCTGTATGACACACATCTGTCCCTTTTCCACTCCGGTATTGACGCCCTTTAATACCTGAACATAACTTCCGTCCTGTCCGTAACTCTTTTTTACGTTTTTGATCTCCAGATACATTTTTTCTTCTCCTGTCTTATTTTGTTTTTACATAACAATGTTATGTTGTTGTTATTTTTTTACCGTCCCTTTGCGGGACGGCAGTTAGTTTACAGGTATCATGACCAGTTCGACCCAGCCTTTGACCAGATAATTCAATATCGGCCTCATTCTTCTCTTTGCTTCTTCCCTGTCCTCTATATGCTTTATCACATTGATGAAGGCATCGATAGTCAGATGTGCCATCCAGTGCGACATATAATCATCATGCGTATATCCTTTCATGCCGGACATCATCATAGGTACCGATCTTTCAAGCATTTCCACGAATTCATCCACGCAGTTTTCATATACCGTGTTCTCGGAGGAATTCAGCAAAAGGATGAAGCTGTCGCGGTGATCATATATGTGATCGATGAACATATCGCTTTCGGAGGAATGATCCAGTTCTATCTCGGCAGTCGAAGCAATGCCTGACATATACTCGCTGTCCTGTCTGAAATGCTCAGAAAGCAGCTTCTTCAGTCCCGCAAGCGGTTCATCCACGATGGCCGAAAACAGCTGTTCCTTGTTTTCAAAGAAAAAATACAATGCTCCGGTGGTGACTCCTGCCTTTGCGCAGATGCTCCTCAGGGACGCACCGTTGTAGCCCTTTTCGAGGAATTCCTTCTTTGCCGCTTCTGTCAGCAGTTCTCTTTTATTATATTCAACATCCTGCTTCATGGTAATTTCCGAAAAAAAGATAACAGTGTTACATAACACTGTTATCTTATTATCTTTTTACCGATATGTCAAGTGGGACAGAGATACGTCCCCTGTCCCACTTCTTTTTCATTTTCTCCATTTTCCGTCTGATATCACACCCTTAAACGGAGCTTTTTTTGCGGTTTCAATGCTCTTCATACAGATACCGCACGTGGAACAGATAG
>CAMVDF010000205.1 GCA_947166195.1 uncultured Lachnospiraceae bacterium | reverse complement strand
GAGCATGACCGCAAGAGTATATCCGGCACAGAACCAAGATGTTCCTAGACATTCTCTGTAGAGCGAAGCCACCGGAACCGCTGTCGCAATGAAGCAGTCCGCAGCCTCCCTGAAGTTCTGAAGATAACGGACTCCCTCTATGGTCTGGAAGCCGTTGTAATTTCCGCTGAAAGCACTTTCCGGGATCCCGAGTTCACTTGCGGTTTTGTCATTCATATCAGGGATCTGGGAATAAAAGACCACATGATCATCCTTTTCTGTATCATAGGTAAATCCCATGAGGAAGCCGTCATATGAAATCCTGTTGTTTTTCAGTATGTATTCGGGTCTGGCACTGTCTATAACCTGCTTGGCATTCTCCGGATTTATCTCGATCCGAAGCATTCCTATATGACGGGTGATCTCATTTCCCGTATACCTTCCCTTTTCCTGTTCAAGGAAATCAGTATAGCTGAGATATTTCGTGTCCCCGTTGTCATCAAGACTGGTGTAGTAATCAAATGCACATCCTATATACTGTACAGGGTTTCCGTTTTCGTCAGTCACAGTCTCCTGTACTATCACATCGCTCTTCCCGTTGATGATATCCCAGAATACATAGGTCGTGTCATCCGGATCGTTGCTGAGTGAAAAGTTCCAGAAGGACGAGGATGTTGCCATAGTCATGCCGGAATCCGATATCAGGTAGATATCCTCAACATCATTTAACTCCTTCAGTTTGTCCAGTTTTGCGGAATTGTTGATGACCTGGACGGCATTATTATACTCATCCTTTATGACATCCCGTTTTCCATCCTCTTTTTCGTTAAAGAGATTTATGCCGGAAGAATCACCTGACGGATCAAGATATGTATCGCCGTTCAATGCCACTATAAAGGACATCAGCTTTGCCCGGCTTTCATACTGCGTATCGGAATAAAACCTGAAGTTTTCCTGCAGCTGCACGCTTTTTTCAACATTTTCCGTGATGTCCTTCTCGATCCTCATGGATTCGGAAAAGACCTCGGACATCTTCATCAGCAGCCTGAAATAAAGCGTGGAACAAAGCAGGAGAACCGTGGCAAACAGCACTACGGGAAGGATCTTTGCCGCAAGGGAGCGGGAAAAATACACGGAAAAATTTTCTGATCTTATTATCCTGATCTTCTTTTTCTGCTCTCCGTCTTTTGGAGATTCGGAAGCCGCATGGGAAATAAAAGCCATGACCATGGCAAGAAAGATCAGGAAGAGACATACATTCCAGATGAAGACCGGAACATTGGCCCTTATCATCTCATTTGCTGGCACGGCAGCCACTATGAAATCATTCTTCCCGTAAAGCTCGGAGGAGTATGCCCTTGATGAAACAAAATATTTTGTTCCGGCCAGAACAACCATCCCGTAATATCCGTCTGTCAGGACCCTGCTGTCAAAGCCCGAAGCTGATGCGGTCTTTCCCGACAGATCATTTCCCTTGACCGAACCGTATTTTACGACATCCTTTGTTGCATCCACCAGAAAGACCGAGCCGTTATTGCCGATGGCGGAACCGTTCATCCATGTGCCCAGATCGTTCATCCTTTCCTTTGTCTCATCTATCATGTCCGAATAAAAGGAAATAAGGATGTACTTTTTTTCATCGCCGGTTCCCGTGCCCGGTATGGGCTTGCAGTACAGATACAGCTTCGGATCGGGATAGGTGCTCATATCGGTATAGGGGCTGTCGACGATCATCTTTTCGATCTCTCCGTCACAGAGCCTGTGAAAGCCATCCACATCAATATCTATATCTTCCACAATATTGATCCCCGCATTTTCCACCATGTCCGCCATCAGGGCCTTTCCGTCCCTGTCTACGACAAGTATCCAGGCACATCCTGCCATCCCGGAGGTTGTTTTCATGAGAAGATCACTCTGCTCCTGAACAGGCATCGCTTCCAGCTTGCGGAAATTATCATAGGAATAAACCTTGACCAGGTCATCGAGCAGTATGTTATTGTTTGCATTGAATCTGTCAGTCAGGGCTCCGATCTCCCGGTTGTTGCTGTCGAGGTTTGAGATGGTGGCGTTAAAAAAGGTTTCATTATTCCGTATCTGTTCCATCTGAAAATCTCTCATCAGATGGACCCACATCAAAATGACAAAAAGCACGGCACTGACAGCCACAATGGCAGATATCAGCGCAGCCCGTACATTTTTTGTGATTTTTTTTCTTCTGTTATCCTTCTTTTCTCCACCGTTTTTATTCATATGAATTTATTATCTCCTCAAAATAATAAGAACCTGCCGGAATACGAACCTGCCATATACTATTTAACCCAACACCACCCTGTTTAGTCAACGGATATGACAAAAAAATTCCAAAAAGAACGGCGGCCCGAAGGCCGCCGCGTATGCCGGTTTTTATTATGAAGTAAAAAGAATCTCCGTCACTTCGTTGTTTTTTATCGTCAGCGTGATGGGAAGTCCGCTGTTGCCCTCCAGGAATTCCCCTATGAATTCAAGATTGTCAAAGAAGGAGCCTTCCTCACGGTCTTCTGTAAGGACCACACATTTACATTTGTCGGAAACGGTAAATACATAGGTCCTCTTTTCATAATCCTGTACCAGGTTCCAGTTTTTGTCCTCATGGTTCAGGGCTGTCGTGATGGTCATGGTCTTTCCGTCAGATGAAAGCTCTCCCTTGTATTCCTCATCCGTTAAATATGTTCCGTCCTTGATATCAACGCCTTCTCCTTCATCTCCTTCCTCGTCCGAGGATGACATCCGGGAAAACGATGATTTCCTGTGAACGGTCCCATCCGAAAGATTGCTTATCACTTCGGGTGCATCGACCTTTATCTCGGCATCATCTCCGTCGATCTTCATCTCGATCGAGTAACTGTAAGCGATCTCTTTCTTGTAATCGTTGTGGAATGAACTGGTCCTGCAGTCATCCAGGGTGAGCACAACCGTATCATCCCCTTTGACCTCATAGGTACCTGCATCCTTGTTTCTCCATCCGATAACGGACGCCTTTCCGTCTTCCGTCAGCTCTATCCTGTAGCTGAGCGCCCAGTTTTCATCCTCATCATAATCCTCGGTGTACCAGGTTCCCACTGCAAAAGAATTGTCCTTTGAAGACTTCACCACGCTCCGTGTGATCTTTTCAGGTTCTTCCTCATCTGTTTCGTCTGTTTCAGCCTCTTTCTCATCTGCTTCGGCTGCCTGTACTTCTTCCTCATCCGCTTCAGCCTCTTCGGCCTCTGCAGGATCTTCTTCTCCTACCACCCTGATATCTATCTTTTCGTCGGCATCCTTTCCCGGATCGATCGTTACCGTACACCCGGCAAGTATACTCACTCCAAGTACAGAAGATATCAATACAGCCAATATCTTTTTCATATTGTTCATCATTTTTCCTTCTCCTTTCTCTGACCTCAATCCACAACTACCATTCCGTTTTCGACCCCAAGATAGATCGGATCCACATATTCCTCATCTCCGAAAAAGCTCCTGATCATAAACACATAAGCCAGGTTGGCATCATCCATCTCAGTGTCTTCCATCTTCATGTCATCACTCCAGACTATATCGCCGATGGCATACATTTCCGGATCAGCGTCGCTGTCGGGATCATACATATAAAACAGAAATTCGATCTTGTCACCCTTTTTCAGCTGCTTCACATCACGGCCCGCATGTCCGGTTTCCTCTTCCATGCCGTCATAGGCTCCGAGTATCCTGAAGGCCTCTTTGTCAAACTCATAGACCGCTTTCAGGAACTTGTCCTCACCGTTCAGCGTAACGGGGATCGTATAAAGATTGTATTCCTCATTTTCTTCGGTCAGCTCCGCATATACGAACTCGCCTCCGATGGTTATCCATGTTCCCGAGAAATCCTCTTTGAATTCTCCCTTGTCATAATCAGCTTCAAGGGAATTGTCCGAACCCAGATAAATGTACTTTCCGGAATCGGGATCCTCATAATAAAGGAGGAAGTTTACGGTCTCCACCATCTCAAGACCGGATGTTATCTTCAGATGATGATATCCGTCCCTGTCGGTCTCCATGGTGTATT
>CAMVDF010000204.1 GCA_947166195.1 uncultured Lachnospiraceae bacterium | reverse complement strand
GAGTTCAGACGTGTGCTCTTCCGATCTGAGCAGTATCACACATATTATCAGCTCAGGGCTGTTTTGCCGCTGCTCCTGCAGATTCCGTTTTTCCTGGCGGCTTACAATTTTCTTTCGAACTGTCCTGCTCTTGACGGGGCTGCCTTTTATTTTCTGAAGGATATGGGAAAGCCTGACGGAATGCTGAAGGTGGGAAATATTTCGATCAATGTTATGCCCGTTGCCATGACAGCGATCAATATAGTATCCGGGATGATATATACCAGAGGGTTGGGATTAAAGGATAAGGTTCAGCTTTATATCACTGCGGGAGTATTTCTTGTACTTCTGTACAATTCTCCATCAGGGCTGGTGTTCTACTGGACTCTCAACAATGTTTTTTCTCTTTTGAAAAATATATTTATGAAGATTATCAGGCATCCCAGACCCATAATAAGTGCAGCATCGTTTTTATTATGCTCGGCGTACTGCTATAAGTGCCGGACATACGGAAAATGGGAGGATGAGACCGGAAGGATAGTCATGGCCGGGGTGTTCCTGCTGGGAATGATGCCTGCGATCGGGATGCTTGTTGACCGGATCAGACCTGCAGATGAAAAGAAAGCGATCACTGCTGATGAAACAGGTGTCTTCATGCTGTCTGCCGTAGTGCTTGCAATAACTACGGGAGTTCTGATCCCGGTTGCCGTTTTTACTTCTTCACCGACGGAATTTGTTATAAAGGGCAACTACGTCAACCCGCTGTACCATACCATTTATCCGTTTGCTGTGGCGATCGGGATTTTTGTGCTGTGGGGAAGCATATTTTTTGTTTTCAATTCCGGAAGATCACGGAGGATAATGTGCGTTTCCATGTTTATACTGTCAGCAACAGCCCTTGCAGATTCTCAGTTTTTCAAGGAGCATCTGAACAACATGACCGCCCTCATGCAGTACAACAGGATCCTTGAGATCACGGGAAAGCAGAAATTAATTAATGTTGCTGTACTGACTGTAATGGCCATCGTCTGCCTGATTCTCTACAGGCTCAGTAAAAGGATGACTGAGTTGGTCTTGATATCGGTACTTGCGGTAATTCTGGCGATGACCGGATATGATGTTTACAGGATACAGAGTACGTTGAGCAGAACAGCGCATATCATGGATGATGAGTATTATACCGAAAGTGATGCTCATTTCACTCTGGATAAAAGAGGAAACAATGTTGTTATCCTGTTCCTGGACAGGGCACTGGGTCCATATGTTCCGTATATTTTCCATGAGCGTCCTGAACTGGCAGAGGTGTACTCGGGATTTACTTATTATCCAAATACCATATCGTACGGTCCGCATACGCTCACAGGGGGTCCGCCGATAATGGGTGGTTACGAATATACTACCTATAACATGAAGGATATGACGGGAAAAGATTATATTTCTTTCAAAAAGAGCAGTCTCGGTGTCATGCCTTCGCTTTTTTCTCAAAAGGGATTCAAGTGCTCGATACTTGATCCAATGGTTGATCTTGATGGAGAGACTATTGAGGATTATTATCATGGCATTTCTCCCGATATAGATGCTTATCATGCGGATGGAGTTTTGAGATCAAAAGAGGATGCAGAAAGGGATTATGACCATTTTGAAAGGATAGCAAGAAAGACGTATATCAGACACAGCATTTTTCTGGAATCCCCGTTGTTTCTCCGTATGTTTATTTATGATGATGGAGATTACAATATGCAGGAGCATGTTGATGACAGTATGACTTTGCGCGGACATATTGCTGAACTGGACAGGCTTGAAGACATGACTGTCATAACTGATACCGGAAGGGATACATTCACATTTATCGGAAATGAGACTCCGCATTCGATAAACGCAGACCTTCAGATGCCGGATTATACGGTAGAGGATGTGGTTAATAATTCACCTTATCTGAAGGAATGGAGGGATAATCTTTCACAGACGCCGGAAGCTGCTGATATCAGCATGAATACGGAATGGGCCATACAGTCCTACGAGGTCAATATAGCCAGTTTCCTCAGGGTGGGGGAGTGGATCTCGTATCTGAAGGATATCGGTGTTTACGATAATACTCGCATCATACTTGTGTCAGACCATGGTTTTTATTATTTTGCTTTCGATGATCTGATGTTTGATAAAGGCAGCGGAGTGAGCGATCTTGAAAGGCTGATGCCGATACTTTTGGTCAAGGATTTTGGAGACGGAAGCTTTACGACATCCGATCAGTTTATGACGAATGCGGACGTGCCGTCGCTGGCTATGGAGGGGTTGATCGATGATCCGGTAAATCCCGCCACGGGAAAGCCGGTCACAAGCAGCCAGAAATATGATAGGTTACAATATGTGTTTGATGATCAGGACTGGCTGTCGGTTCACGATGATATATACGACCTGAACAACTGGAAGGTAGAGAGTATAGAGTACAAAAATAAAGATATAGTAATAAACGACTGATTGTTTCAGGACTGTATCAGGGGGACGGTTCTGTGTGACGCATTTTGTATCAGAGGGACGGTTCTGTGTGACGGGGGTGCATTTTGGAAAAGAGGAGTTTTGCATGAAGACTTTGAGCAAAAGAACAGCGGATTTCACGGATTCCGTGATCAGGAGGATGACACGGATATCCTTAAAATACGGGGCGGTAAATCTGTCACAGGGTTTTCCTGATTTTGATCCTCCGGCAGAGATCACAAAAAGACTGGCAAAGATCGCGCCTTCAGGTCCTCATCAATATGCCCTGACCTGGGGAGCACAGAATTTCAGGGAGGCTCTGGCAAAAAAGCAGAAGCATTTTTCCGGGATGGATGTTGATCCGGATGAAAATATCGTTGTAACTGCGGGAAGCACCGAGGCTATGATGGCAGCCATGATGAGTGTGTGTGATCCGGGAGACAGGGTTGTCATCTTTTCGCCTTTTTATGAAAACTACGGGGCGGACACGATCCTTTCGGGAGCGGAGCCTGTATATGTACCGCTGATACCGCCCGAATACGGCTTTGATCCTGATGTGCTTGAAGCAGCCGTCAGGCAGGAAGGTGTCAAGGCGCTGGTGCTTTGCAATCCTTCAAATCCAAGCGGAAAGGTTTTGTCCATGGAGGAACTTCAGATCATAGCTGATCTTGCGATAAAGTACGATATCTATGTGATAACCGACGAGGTATATGAGCACATAGTCTACAGTCCCAACAGGCATATTTATCTTGCCACTCTTGAAGGCATGGCAGAAAGGACTGTCATGTGCAGCTCGCTTTCCAAAACCTATTCGATCACGGGCTGGCGCCTGGGTTATGTCATAGCTTCAAAAGAGATAACCGAAAGGGTCAAAAAGGTGCATGATTTCCTCACCGTAGGTGCAGCGGCTCCTTTGATGGAGGCTGCGGTTGAGGGTCTTTGTTTTCCTGATGAGTATTATGATGAGCTTTTGGAGTGCTATACCAGAAAAAGGGATCTTTTCTGCAACGGGCTTGATGATATAGGTCTTTATTATACAAAGCCGCAGGGCGCCTACTATGTCATGGTTGATATCGGCCGGTACGGCTATGAAAGCGACCTGGAGTTTTGTGAAAAACTGGCCGAAAAGGTGGGAGTCGGGGCGGTGCCTGGTTCAAGCTTTTTCAAAGAGGATGAAAACAGGTACATCCGGTTTCATTTTGCCAAAAAAGAGGACACGCTGCAGGAAGCCCTGGGGCGGCTTGCGGATATAGACAGAATGAAAAAATAACGGACGCAGACAGCCTTTTACATTCATCTTTTATTCCTATCTGAAGTTTTCCTTTCTATGTATAGGTGAGGGAGGTGTTCTCTCACATTGCATCTGTTCCGATTGGTACGCAATCGGTGATCCTGCTTCGGGCAAAGGTGTTTTCATATCAAAGCGCATTTATGTAACAGAGGGACGGTTCTGTGTGACAGCGGTATTCATCGGCGTTTCACGGGATTTGCATGGAAATCTGAAACAGAGAACCGTCCCTGTGATACAGAAGTGAAACAGAGAACTGTCCCTGTGATACAGAAGTGAAACAGAGTTAATGTATTTCAGAGTTATG
>CAMVDF010000203.1 GCA_947166195.1 uncultured Lachnospiraceae bacterium | reverse complement strand
AGCTCTCATCTTCAACATCATATTTTGAATCGGTTTCCTGAAGCAGGTATTCATTTACCGCATCTATCTTGCTGATGGCAAAATCTATCCTGGGATTTGAGCCTGCCTTGTACGCTCCTATATTGATCAGATCCTCAGCCTCGTTATAGGTTGCCATCACGTTTTTGAGCTGTCCGGCATATTTCTTGTGTTCCTTTCCGGCTATCTGGCTCATACATCTGGATATGCTCTGGAGAACATCGATGGCGGGATAATGATTCTGCTGCGCCAGTCTCCTGTTTAACATGATGTGTCCGTCAAGGATGGAACGGGCAGTATCCGTGATGGGTTCATTGAAATCATCACCGTCAACAAGGACCGTATAAAGTCCCGTGATGGAACCCTTTGCCGCATTTCCCGCTCTTTCAAGAAGCTTTGGCATTTCGGCATAGACAGAAGGCGGATATCCTCTCGTAACGGGAGGCTCGCCCGATGCAAGTCCTATCTCTCTTTGTGCCATGGAAAAACGGGTCAGTGAATCCATCATGAGAAGGACATCCCGGCCCTGATCCCTGAAGAACTCCGCAACAGCCGTGGCTGTCATTGCCGCTTTTTTTCTTTCAAGAGCCGGTTTGTCGGAGGTTGCCACTATGACGACCGAACGCCTCATTCCTTCTTCGCCCAGATCTCTTTCTATGAACTCCCTGACCTCCCTGCCACGCTCTCCTATGAGGGCTATGACATTGATATCGGCTCTTGTGTTTCTGGCAAACATTCCCATCAGGGTGCTCTTTCCGACACCGCTTCCGGCAAATATCCCGATACGCTGTCCTTTTCCGACAGTCAAAAGTCCGTCCACCGCCTTGACACCCAAAGGCAGCACTTCACTGATGATGACACGGTCCATGGGATCCGGAGGCGCTGCATCCACGGGATAATCACGGCCTATGACAGTGCTTCCGTCGGTAGGGTTTCCCAGCCCGTCAAGGCACATCCCAAGCATGTCATTGCTGCAGCTGACCGTGAGGGGATGTCCGAGATTTTCAACTATACATCCGTTTCCTATACCGTCTGTGGATTCATAGGGCATCAAAAGGGTTTTCTGATCCTTGAAACCGACAACCTCAGCCAGTATCGGCTCCCTTCCAGGGTCCGAGGGTATGATATGGCACATATCCGCAAGCCTTGCATCCGGTCCGTTTGACTCTATGGTCAGTCCGACGACATTTACGACACGCCCGAGTTTTCTCACAAAGGAAAGATCCTTGACGGATCCGTATTTTGAAAAATCTATGGCAGCATCCATATCATTCTTCCCCTTCGGATTCCCTTCCCTCATAGGAAAGCAGCATAAGCTGCTTCCTCAGGCCTTTTAACTGGGTTTCGAGTGAGCAGTCAAATATCCCTCCGCCGGTTTCTATGAAGGCTTCATTGGGCTGCAGTGTACCGTCCTCGACTATCTCAACATTTTCTGCTCCCGATATACCGGAAAGCAGTTCCTTTTTCTGCATGGAAACAAAACCGTAATCATCCTTTGAAACATGGATCATCATGCCGGATGATGCATCGATGGTCTTCAATGCGGTCTGGATCAGGTAATAGATAACCTCCCTGTTATCGCTTAAGGAAACATTAAAAATATGTTCATAAATATCCGTGAGAGTATCTATGAACATGGGCTCAAGTTTTTCTATATTTTCATGATACTGCTGTTCAAGCAGGTCTGCCTTTTCGTTCAGCTCCTGCTTCATGCCCTCGACCTGCTGCATCCCCTCCGCATAACCTTCATCATAGCCGGCACTTTTTGCCTCGTCATATACGGACTGTCTGTTTGCCTCGGCCTCTGCGGCAGCATCATCGAGGATCTGCTGTGCCTGCTCACGCGCCTCATCAAGGATCTGCTGTGCCTGCTCGTTTATCTCCTCGAGTGAAACGCTCTCCTGCTCCTGTGCTTCCGGTACATCCTCATCGGAAAGCAGAAGTTCTACATTTTCAGCATCAAGCCCCTCCACAAAGCCGTCACCGTCACCGGGATCTCCGGCACCAAGGGGTGTGAACCCGGATGCGGCCGCCATCTGCTCCTCTTTCTGCTTTCTGATGATCTTTTCCACTCTCTGGGCCACGAGATCATTGGAATCGATGATCTTCTTTTTTTCATTGTCCGGGGCGACAAAAGCTCTTTTAAGTAAATTAGACAACTATCTCGTCTCCTCCGCCTCTTGAAATAACGATCTCCGCAGAATCCTCCAGTTTTCTGATAATATTTACTATCTTTTGCTGGGCTTCCTCGACATCCTTCATACGGACAGGGCCCATGAACTCCATATCCTCTTTGATCATTGCAGCCAGACGTTTTGACAGGTTCTTGAATATCGCACCCTGAACCTGCTCATTGGCACCCTTCAAGGCCATTGCAAGGTCATTGTTGTCCACGTCACGCAGCACCCTCTGTATAGCCCTGTCATCAAGCAGCAGCACATCCTCGAACACGAACATCTTTTTCCTGATCTCGTCGGCAAGTTCCGGCTCGTCGACTTCCAGAGTCTCCATGATGTGCTTTTCCGTTCCGCGGTCCACGGTGTTGAGTATCTCCACGATGGAATCCACACCGCCGATGATGGTGTAATCCTGATTGACAAGTGACGATATCTTTGACTCCAGCACTCTCTCAACCTCCTTGATGACATCGGGCGAGGTCCTGTCCATCATGGCTATCCTCTTTGCAACATCAGCCTGTTTGTCAGGCGGCAGGGCTCCGATGATCTGTGCAGCCTGTGATGGTGAAAGGTATGAAAGGATCAGAGCGATGGTCTGTGGATGCTCGTCCTGGATGAAGTTTAAAAGCTGGGATGCATCTGTCTTTCTGACAAACTCGAAAGGCTTGACCTGCAAAGATGCTGTAAGTCTTGAAATAACATCCGTAGCCTTTTCCTCGCCGAGCGCCTGTTCCAGAAGTTCCTTTGCATAGCCGATACCGCCTTCCGCGATATACTGCTGCGCCAGACATATCTGGTAAAATTCATTTACTACCGCTTCTTTGATCTGCGGTGTGACACTTCTGGTATTGGCTATCTCAAGTGTGAGTTCCTCTATCTCCTCCTCCTTGAGATGCTTGAATATCTTGCTGGACTTTTCAGGTCCGAGCGCTATGAGCAGCACTGCTGCTTTTTGTAATCCGCTTAAGCTTTCTATGCCACTGCCTGTTGCCGGTGCCGGCATTTTTTACCCCCAATCCTCTTGAAGCCAGTTGCGAAGAAGATTTGCAACTGCATCAGGATTTTCATCCACAAATTTCTCTATCAGCAGGCTTACCTCTGACTTGCCCTCGGCATCGATCTCCTCCAGTTCGACCTGTTCAGAAGTACTCTGCAGCAGACTGTCAAGCGACAGCTCTTCCTGATCCTCGACCGCACGCTCTGCTCTCATGGATCTGATCACCACAAATGCCAGCAGTCCGAGTATCAGTATGATGAGGATGATGAGCATATAGTTTGAGGTGAGGAAGTTTCTCTGTTCACTCTCAACAAATACCGGCTCATCATAGGCAACAATACTGATCCTTGCCTCGGGTATGCCGGTGGCATTGCTCACCATACCGTAAATATCCTGGTCCACATCCTGTTTTATGCGGTCGCTGTTTGCCAGCCTGAATTCCTCAAAGGTGGTTCCGTCAAGCATCCCCTGGGTACGCAGATCGTCTTCATTATAGATCACATAATGAAGGGCTGTTATGGCGATGGATGAGGATTCCCTGTTGATCACTCCCCCTGCGGTCTGGGTATCCGTGATGGTCTCGTTCGGAAGATAATCATTGCTTTCCTCATCAGTCTGGGTGCTTGAATAAGCGCTGTCCTGATATTCGTATGTCACCTCGCCGTTGGTATCGGTTCCGGGTATGTCTCCGTTGCTGTTTGTCGCAGTCTGGGAATAGGTATCCCTGTGTGAAAGCACACCCTGATCCTGACCCTCGGCAGGAGTGTAGGTATGCTCGGTCTTTTTTATTATATCCCAGTTCAGGTCCAGGTTCGGGACCACCTGAACATTGTCATAGATCTTTGCACCGACAAGTGCTTCCCTGATCTCGCCCCGGACAAG
>CAMVDF010000202.1 GCA_947166195.1 uncultured Lachnospiraceae bacterium | reverse complement strand
CGTGCCTTGTCCTTTGTAACCTCTCCCACTATCCTGACTCCGAGTCCCGGCCCCGGGAACGGCTGCCTGTTTACAAGGAATGAAGGCAGACCCAGCTCTGTGCCGGCCTTTCTGACCTCATCCTTAAAAAGCATCCGGAGGGGCTCTATGATCTCCCTGAACTCAACATGGTCCGGGAGACCGCCCACATTGTGATGTGACTTGATGACGGCGGATTTTCCAAGCCCCGATTCGATCACATCGGGATAGATCGTGCCCTGTACCAGAAAATCCACGGCCCCTATCTTTTTGGCTTCCTCCTCAAAGACCCTGATGAATTCCTCGCCTATGACCGCACGCTTCTTTTCAGGCTCGGTCACTCCCGCAAGCTTTTCATAGAATCTGTCTGCAGCATTGACTCTGATAAAATTCAGATCATATTCACCCTTTTCCCCGAAGATGGCCTCGACCTGATCTCCCTCATCCTTTCGCAGCAAGCCGTGATCCACAAAGACACAGGTGAGGTTCCGTCCTATGGCCTTTGACATGAGAACCGCCGCCACCGAGGAATCGACTCCGCCGGAAAGCGCGCACAGTGCCCTGCCGTTTCCAACCTTCCTTCTGATCTCTTCTATCTTTGACTCCACAAAGGAATCCATCTTCCAGTCACCTCTGCAGCCGCAGATGGTATATACAAAGTTTGAAATGATCTTTCTGCCGTCCTTTGTATGATAGACCTCGGGATGAAACTGTGTGGCATATATCCCGGCCCTTGCGTTTTCCATGGCCGCCACGGGACAGACCTTTGAATGCGCCGTGACTTCAAAACCCTCCGGCACGGTCTCGATATAGTCCGTATGGCTCATCCATACATCCGTTTCCTCGTCAATGCCGTGAAAAAGCCTGCTTGAAGTGTTGACATTTACCGTTGTCCTGCCGTATTCACTCACCGGAGCAGTCTTTACCACTCCGTCCAGCATCCAGGCCACCAGCTGCGAGCCGTAGCAGATACCGAGCACCGGTATGCCAAGCTCCAGGATCTTATTATCATAATGCGGAGACGACGGGTCATACACACTGTTGGGCCCGCCCGTGAAAATGATGCCCTTCGGATCCATGGCGCGGATCTCATCAAGGGTCATGGTGTAGGGATGAACCTCCGCATACACATTGCATTCCCTCACGCATCTTGCGATGAGCTGATTATACTGCCCTCCGAAATCCAGGACGAGCACTGTCTCTCTTTCCATATCATTTATCCTTCCCGCAAAACACATTCCTATAACACATAATAGATATATTATATTAGCCACCCTTTTGAGGGGCAAGTATAATCTCCTTGAAACAGCGATACAAAAAAACGATAACAGACAGAAAGGCAGATGATCAAAATGAGCAGTGTGGCAACCAGGCTGGCACATGCCGGCGACGGACAGCCCGAAAAGGCATTAAGAGATTTCAATTCGGTCCCGGAGGTGCAGCCTGTCTACATGACAAGCGTTTTTGCCTTTGATGATGTGGCAAGCGTGGACGACATTTATGAAGGAAGGAGCGGGGGCTATGTATATTCGAGGATGAGGCATCCGAACACGGACAGCGTTTCCCTCTCGCTTGCAGCTGCAGACGGGGCAGAGGATGCCCTGGTTTTTTCGTCCGGGATGGCGGCCATAATCCTCAGCATCATCAGCGTGGTGAAGGCCGGGGATCATATCGTATCTTCTCCCGTGCTCTACGGCGGGGTCAGGGATTATCTTGAAAACGAACTGAAACGGTTCGGAGTGGAGGTCACCTTCACGGATCTTTACGATATCAGTAACCTGGAAAAAGCCATCAGGCCCAACACAAGGCTTGTCTACACCGAGACAATCTCAAATCCGCTGATGGAGGTTTTTGACATACCGGAACTGGCAAAGACGGCCCACGATCACGGGGCCCTCTTTTTCATAGACAATACCTTTGCCTCGCCCATAGTGGCAAACCCCATCAAATACGGCGCAGACCTGGTGCTCTACAGTGCCACAAAATATCTGGGCGGGCACAGCGACCTCGTGGGCGGTGCCGCCGTGGGCTCAAAGGAGCTCATAGCAGGAGTCAGGAAAAAGCTCACTCTCTATGGAGCGACCCTGGGTGCAGCCGAAAGCTGGCTGCTTTCAAGGAGCCTTCGCACCCTGGATCTGCGTGTAACAAAGCAGTCTCAGAATGCCCTTGCCATTGCACGCTTTCTGGAGGCTTCGCCTGTGGTTGAACGGGTTTATTATCCCGGACTTGAATCCGGCAGGGATCACGCTGTGGCCGCAAAGCTGTTTAATAAAGGACTTTTCGGCGGAATGCTCAGTGCCGACATAAAAGGCGGTGAAGCGGAAGCAACGAAGGTCGTGAACAATCTCGGCTTCATCAAATATGTGCCAAGCCTTGCCGGAACCTCAACCTCGGTCTCCTATCCGGCAAAGACCTCCCAGAGGGGGTTTTCCGCCGAAGAGCTGAAAAAAGCCGGCATATCCATAGCGCAGCTTCGCTTCTCAGCCGGCATCGAGGATATTGACGACATTCTGCCGCAGCTGGAAGATGCGTTAAAGACGATCAGATGAAAGATCCGGATTCAAAGGAAAGGTCTGCGCTTAAGCAGAAGCTGAAAAGAGAGGCCGCAAAGCTTGGCATCAACCTCACGGGCTTTGCCAATGTGGAGAGGTGGGAAGAATACGGATACACAGCGCCGGAATTTTATCCGCAAAGCATCTGGCCCTGGGCAAGGACAGTGATGGTCATGGGCGTTCAGATCTTTCTGCCGATGCTTGAGACTACGCCCTCCGTAGTCTATTCTGAGCTCTACAACACCACCAACCGGATGCTTGACGAGACGGCCTACCGAATCGCAAACCTCCTCAACACCTTCGGGTACCGTGCCCACTTCTTTCCAAGGGACTGCTACGGCGACATATCGGTCCTCGTCAAAAAACCGGAGGCCGCCTTTTCTCATGTGATCGCAGGATATTATGCAGGAATCGGGACCATAGGGATGAACCACACCCTCATCACAAAAGAGTACGGTCCCCGCATCAGGATGGTCAGCGTCATCACGGACGCCGTCATTACTCCCGACAGGATAATAAAATCAAACCTCTGTGTCGGCTGTATGCAGTGCGTGAAAAACTGCCCGGTAAAGGCCTTCACGCCGCCGAAGGAAGGGCTTGCAGCGGATATGGACAAGCATAAATGTGCTCTTTATCATCAGCAGTTAAAGGGGGAATTCAGATATCCCTGCGGTAAATGTACCGCAGTCTGTCCCGTAGGAGAGGACAGGAAAATATACGGGAGAAGTTCCGTGACGGAGGACGGGATCAGGCATGTGAGGAGTTTCGGGAGTAATGCTACACTTCTCACTCAAGGCTGTTTCTGATGCCGTCGGCGGTTTTGCGGCAAAGCTTCACCAGATCGTCGTGCTCTGCATGGATGAGATCCGCATCTTTTGCAGCCGCTGCCGATTCGAGAGCCGCACTGCGCTCTGAAAGTTTTTCCGCACCGATGGTGCGCGAGGAACTCTTTATCGAATGGACAAAGACCCTGTATTCTTCCCAGTCGGATGCATCATAGCTTTGCTGCATGTTCCGTATCGTTCCTGTGATGCTGTCGGCAAATTCCTTCAAAACTTCAACATAAAGATCCTCATCCTGCTGGCAGTATTCAAGCCCCGTTTCGGTATCTATCCCTTCTTTTTCAAGCTTTTCATAGAGAGATCCGTCTGCGGTTTTATTATGGACCTCCGCTTTTGACGAGGTGACCTTTTGGGGCGGCAGATATTTCAGGAGCATGTTTTCAAGCTCGCTGCTGTCGATGGGCTTTGTCAGATAATCGGTAAAGCCGAGGGCGATATATTTTTCCCTTGCACCCCTGATGGCATCCGCTGTGAGGCAGATGACGGGATTTGCGGTATTCTTTGAATCCGGAAGCTCCCTGATGCGTTTCATGGTCTCGGCGCCGTCCATATTGGGCATGCGCTGATCCATGAGGATGAGGTCGTATGCGTTCTTTTCGGCAAGCTCAATAGCCTTCTGCCCTGAATCCGCGGTGTCTATCTGTATTCCAGTCCTCTGTAAAAGCTTCTGGACCACCATGATGTTCATCTTTGTATCGTCGGTCAG
>CAMVDF010000201.1 GCA_947166195.1 uncultured Lachnospiraceae bacterium | reverse complement strand
CATATATAGGATGTTCTAAAGATGGAGGAAAATAAATGTCGGATAATAAGGTGATCGTCATAAGCGCAACGGAATCCTTTATACCCCGTGTCCTGGTCAATAAGATCAATGAGGCCGGAGTAGGGTGCGGGTTTGCTCCCTGTACTGTTGAGGGGATCAACGATAATCTGGATAGTACTGTACTCATGGTATTGTTTATGGAGGAAGATGAAATACCGGATGAAAGTATTATTCATTTTCTCTCTGATACTGTAGAGGAAAGATCCATTCAGCTCATTCTGGTTGGTGAACAGGCTGATATAAAACAAATCAGCCCCCGCTTTCAGCCGGGTGCTGTTTACACATCATTTAGGAGACCTGTTGACAACAAAGTATTCGCGGATACGGTAAAGAACTATGTTGAAAAGGCTGATTCCGGCGCATTCAAGAAGAGTATCCTTATCGTTGATGATGATCCGCAGTACCTTACCATGGTACGGGAATGGCTGAAAGCGACCTACAAGGTTTCGATGGCTAATTCGGGACTTCAGGCAATTAAGTGGCTCGGAAAAAACAACGTGGACCTTATACTTCTTGATCATGAAATGCCCGTGACCAGTGGTCCTCAGGTCCTTGAAATGTTAAGGAGTGATTCGGAAACCTGTAATATACCCGTTATCTTTCTGACGGGAAAGGGAGATAAGGAAAGTGTCATGGCGGTTGTTGCCCTGCGGCCGGACGGATATTTTCTTAAAGGAATACAAAAAGAGGAATTACTGCAAAAGATACAGGAATTCTTTATTCTCCATAAATAGAGTATCCGGGCATAATGGGAGTGGTTGGAAATGTTTGATCTTATAAGAACATATCAATTGGATATCATGCTTTTCCTGTGTGGAACCTGTGGGATAATGACGGTTCTTCTGGCTCTGACAAGATTTCTTCCGCAAGGAAGAAAAGCGATCATGATCCAGATGGAGCTGGTTGCTTTTTTCCTGCTCTTTTTTGACAGACTGGCATATATCTATGCAGGTGATCCCTGTCAGACCGGCTTTATTATGGTCAGAGTCAGCAATTTCGCTGTATTTTTCCTGACATCAAATGTTGTCCTTAGCTTTGACATTTTTCTCATCGACTGGCTGCGGAATGAAGGTGGAATGAATGGCGTTCTGAAGAGGTTAAGAGTGGTTGCATATGCTTCAGTCGGCGGTATGATCCTGGCTGTTATTGCTGCTTTTTCCAATATGTATTATTACTTCGATGAGGCCAATAAATACCATAGAGGCCGGTTTTTTCTTATTTCTTATATAATACCGGTCATATGTCCGATCATATGCCTTACCGTTGTTCTTCAGTACAGAAAAAAATTCAGTAAACTGGTATATGCATCACTGCTTTTATACATCCTTTTGCCGCTGGTATGCGGGATCATTCAGGTATTCACATATGGGATATCCATCGTAAATATGGCAATGGTCATTGTTTCGGTAGCGATATATCTGTTGAATTATCTTGACATTAATGATACGGTTGCCCGTGCACACGAGATTGAGGTTCAGAATATGGAGGATATGCAGGAAAGAGTGCATGAAATGTTTGATACGACCATAATGGGTGTTGTATCTGAGATTGAGAAAAAAGACGGACTGGATAAAGGAAATGCGGCTCTTTGTGCGGATTATTCCAAAAAGATTGCAGAAAAATGTGAAAAAGATGAAGAATTCTGTCAAAAAGTATACTATGCCACATTGTTTCAGTCCGTTGGCCTTCCGGGTGTTATGGATAAGGTGATCGATCTTAAGCAAGACGAAGCCAAAGATATCAAGCGTATCGCAGAAGTGTCCGGTGATTATGTTCACATGACTACAACCGGCAAAGACCGTAATGCTGTACCTGATTATCTGGCCAGGGAAGTATTTGTGCGTGAAGCAGGTGAGAAATATGATCTTGCGTTTGCAGACCTTATGGTAAAGATCATAGATGATCAGGACACAGGCGGATATATTGAGGATTCGATTATTGAAACTGAAATAAGCTGTGCCGGGTACAGGGATCATATTTCAAACGGGATCGAGATCACGACCAGGGAAAAGAGGATCCGTTTTGAGAGTAAGAACGATATCGTTTCGCGCGAAATACCCGGAGCACCTTCCATTATCCTTTTTGATTCTATTGACAGGCGTGTACACAGTGATGAAAAGACGATAAAGGGATACGGCTATGTTGAATATGGGGAATTGTGGTTTGATGGTCATTACGTGTCCACTGCAGCGAGAAAAATGGAAACACTCGATAATATCCAAAAGGAAACGGCAGCTCCGACAGCTGTTAACAGGGAAAAAGGATCGTATGAGATACGCGCTGTCAGATTTGAAGATCATATAAGAATTGGGATGACGGGACCGGAATGCTCCAATATATGGATCGTCGCCTTGCCTGATAAGACGAAAAGCACGTATATCGGGCTGACAGGTGAGAACTGTGAGATTACCGAAATAAACATTGAAAGTGCTGATGAAGAGATCGGTTCAGATCATATTCCGAGGATCGTAACCGAGACAAGTTATATAGACTGTCTGGAATCGGATATCAGGAATGTTCAGATTGACAGGTTCCGATCAGCTGCAACGGAGGGAATAGAACTCACAGGACATTTAAGATTATTGTTCCATTCCATGAGCCTTCCTTCAGCAAATATGATATGGCACTGCCCATCGGTGGTGATCTATTACTCAAAGGACGGAACTGTTTTCGGTTCGGATTATAGGGAGTATGACCTGATCAAGCTTGATGGTGAAGAAGACGGAGATAAAGAATACGTTACAAACAGATTCAAGATGAAAAGGAAAGAAGAATTCCCGGGATGGGAACAGTGGAAGGAAAGAAACAAAGCGGGTATGGATTATGAAGTGTATGTCGAGAAGAAGGGGAATCGTATCAAAGTAAAAACTGCCAATCTGGGAATAGAACTTGAGAACACGACGACGGTTCTAGATGATCCTGCGAAAGTGTATGTGGCTCTTACGGGAGATCAGGTAGCACTTACGGATATAAGATTGAAGTAGAAGTCCGGAGGAAAGAAGAATGAAGTCGTTTCATAAGCGTTTGACAGAATACATTTTCAATACATCGATCAGTGTGCAGGACAGATCGTTTGTTGTCTTTTCCTGCCTTGTATTGGTGGCAATGTACGCTGCGATACCACTGGGCCTGATCATGCGGGAGCCTTTGGGGGCAACCCTATCTACAATAGGTGGTGCAATCGGTTTTTCTGTTTTTGTATACTATGTATTTAAGAAAAATCTTATATCTCGGGCCAAGATCGTTCTTTCGGTCATAGTCGTGTTTCTGTTCCTGCCCGCAATGTTTTTCTCCAATGGCGGTGGGGTCAGCGGAGCACCTCTTTGGATGCTCCTGGGAACAATATATATAGGACTTATTCTTGAGGGACGTTTAAGGGTGATCCTGCTGGCTGTAAATGTGATCATCCTGATCGCTTGCTGGATCGTAGGTTACAGATATCCCGAACTGGTCACCGAGTATTCGAGAGGACAGGGTTATTTTGACTCGGTTGCGGGATTGTTCATTGTCGGTGGTATTATTTATGTATTGATCCTGTTTTGTATAAGCCTGTTTCGTAGGGACGAAGCACGGAAAAATACACAGCGCATGTTCGAACAGATATCATCAGCGCTGGTAAATGCTATCGATGCAAAGGATGAGTTTACAAACGGGCATTCCGAAAGGGTTGCGAAATACTCGAAAAAGATTGCTGAGCATTATGGAAAAAGCCCTGATGAGTGTGATGAAATATATCAGATCGCTCTGCTTCATGATATAGGGAAGATCGGTATTCCCGAAAAGATCATAAATAAACCCGGGAAGCTTTCGGATGAAGAGTATGAGATCATTAAAAAGCATACTGTGCAGGGAGCACAGATCCTGGAGAGTGTCATTGATTATCCGGGATTGACTGTGGGGGCAAAGTATCACCACGAGCGATATGACGGTAAAGGGTACCCCGATGGGCTTAAGGGCAGGGAGATTCCCGAGATAGCGAGAATAATCGCGGTTGCCGACGCATATGATGCGATGACATCCAAAAGGAGCTATCGCGATGCAATTCCCCAGCAGCGAGTAAGAGAAGAAATC
>CAMVDF010000200.1 GCA_947166195.1 uncultured Lachnospiraceae bacterium | reverse complement strand
CCCTGTTCATCTCGGCCTTGCCGGTACATCCATGTACCGGCATCCCTGTTCTTAGAGCGTTTTTCAAGTATCATAACGGCTCGAAAAAGGGCGTCGAAAAACGGGTGCCTGCCGTCCGGTCGAAGACTGTGGCAGGATCATCAGCAGTCCTGCCACAGATTACGGCGGGTATCAGAATATATGATTTTGTGAACAATAAGCCGTCGGTTCTTAGCAAGTCCAAGCATGATTAATTTTGGAGTACGCCGGCTGCACACGCTTTTTTGTGTGCAGAACGGGGCCTCCAAAATTTTGCTTATCAGGCGCAGGACGAGCTTAGAACCGGACGAGCCGTGAACAAAACATATATTCTGATGCCCAAAAAAACATGGGACACAGATACGTCCCCTGTCCCACTTTGTTCCCGCAACCTCACTCTTGATTTATTGGCTGTATTAGTGTAGAATATCGGAAGTTGTTTATTTGTAAGGAGGATATACATATGGTTTCGGCCGGTGAATTCAGAAACGGAATGACAGTTGAGATAGAAGGTACCGTGTACCAGATCATAGAGTTTCAGCACGTGAAGCCCGGCAAAGGCGCTGCTTTTGTCAGGACGAAGCTGAAGGACGTGATCAACTCCGGTGTGGTTGAAAAAACCTTCAGACCCACCGAGAAATTTGAAAACGCAAGGATCGACAGGAAGGACATGCAGTATCTCTACAATGACGGAGATATCTACAATTTCATGGATCCCGAATCCTACGAGCAGGTAGGCATCAGCAAGGAGGTTGTCGGTGATGCCATGAAGTTCGTCAAGGAAAACGAGAACTGCAAGGTCTGCTCATACAAGGATAATGTGTTCTCGGTGGAGCCCCCTCTCTTTGTGGAGCTTGAGATCACGGATACCGAGCCCGGCTTCAAAGGTGATACCGCTACAGGAGCATCAAAGCCTGCAACGGTTGAGACCGGCGCACAGGTAAATGTTCCTCTCTTTGTTAACCAGGGAGACAAGATCAAGATCGATACCCGTACGGGAGAATATCTTTCAAGAGTTCAGTGATCAGTTCATTATCCGGTATATCAGGGGACTGCCCGGCAGTCCTCTGGTAGACCGCTTTCATGGTTTTTCCATCAGTTTTTTGATCTTTTTTGTGAATCCATACTAAACCGTTAAAGGTAACAGCAAAGCCGCATCAGACCGGCTTTGGTAACTCATTTCTTTGTGTGCGGAAAACACACATCTGTTTCACATTCCATTTTTAAGGAGGTTTATATGGATTACAGCATTTTTTGCGATGAAGTGAAGGACAGGGTCCGCGATATCTGCGGAGAGGATTTCAATGTATCCGTCAGGGATACCCTCAAGAACAATTCGGTCATCCTGAAAGGACTTGTGATCATGGGCAGGGACAGCAATGTTGCGCCCACGATCTATCTTGAGGACTTTTATACCGATCACTGCGATGGCAGGGAAATGGAGGATATCGTAAACGATATCCTCAAGGTGTATGCAAAAAACAGGGACTGCGGGAATCTGGATGTCAGTCTGTTCAACAATTTCGAAGAGATAAAGGGCAGGATCAGCTACAAGCTCATAAACTACGAAAGTAACCTGACCCTGCTGCAGACTCTGCCCCACAGGAGATTTCTGGATCTGGCTGTTGTGTATCTGGTGGTGCTGGGAGAAACACCCAGAGGCCGGGCTACAGTCACCATACATACGGAGCATATGGAAAACTGGGGAACTACGGAGGAGGAACTCTGGAAGCTTGCTTCGGATAATGCCCCCAGACTATCAAAAGCCGAGATCATGTCCCTTTACGATCTGGTGAAGGATATGACCGGACAGATGCCGGATATGATGGATGAAGGGATACCGGGGGATGCGGACATGTACGTGCTCACCAACACAAGCCGTATCAACGGGGCTGCCTGCATACTCTATGATGACGTTGTCTCCGGCTTTGCCGGGGGACTTGGCAAGGACCTCTACATCATCCCTTCCTCGATCCATGAGGTTATCATGATGCCGGCAGACGGATATACGGATGTGGACAGGATGATAGATATAATAAAAGAGGTGAACAGTACCCAGGTCGGGGAGGAGGAGATATTGTCCTACAGGCTTTACAGGTATAGCCGCTCTACTGACAGGATAAGTTGTCTGTAACAATTTTGTAACAAAATTTGCGTTTATTCTTATTATATGCTAATATTAGACGGTGTTGTTTTAAACACCGGGCGTTCATAGCTCAGCTGGATAGAGCACAGGCCTCCGACGCCTGGTGTCGAGGGTTCGAATCCCTTTGAACGCATCATGTCTTTCAATGACATCAAGCCAGGAGGCATTTGTTTAACGCCGACCGGAGCGGAGAACCCGGCACCGAGCACCTGCCGGAGCGCAGGGTGCGGGAAGTGTCCTGCGGGAGCCCGGGCAATACAAGGCTATGGAGGAGTGAAATGAGAAGAAGAAATTTTGATCTCAGGGATTTTGTTCTGGGACACTATCAGTATTTTATAGTAGGCATACTGTTCATTATCCTTGTTGTCGTGCTCGCGGTATTTTCCTCAAAGCACAAAAAGGACAAGGAAGAGCCGGAGGAGACTGAGCCTGCCCAGACAGTTGAGGTTTCGGAAGATACGGCAGTAAGTGACCAGAATGCCGAGATACCGCTTACAACCGAGGGACTTCAGGTTGATGCATATCCTGAAGTGAACAGCCTGGTAAATACCTATTTCATGGCAATGGCATCGGGAGATGTTGCAACCCTTGAATCCATCTGCAGCATGCTTGATGATGCGGCAAAGATCAGGATCATCGAAAGAGCCAAGTATACCGAAAGCTATGATGACATCAGGTGCTACACCAAGCCCGGACCTGTAGCGGGTTCCTACATAGTGTTTGCTTATTATCAGATCAAGTTCCAGAATATCGACACCAAGGCACCCGGCCTTTCATCGCTGTATGTGTGCTCAAATGCCGATGGTTCGCTCTACGTATATAACGGCGACCTGCCGGAAAATGTCTCTACCTATATCAGGGGAGTTGCAGCCCAGGATGATGTGGTGGCACTCCTGAATCAGGTGGATGCCGAGTACAATGCGGCTGCTGAGCAGGACAAGACCCTGAAGGCCTTCATGGATGCGCTTCCCGCAAAGCTTGATGAGGCAGTAGCTGCACAGCTTGCAAGCGGTCAGCCCATAGATACAACACAGCCTGCTGCTCCCGCAGAGACTCCCGAGGTTCTGGTCAAGACCACGGATGCGGTCAGGATCAGGTCATCGGCCGATGATTCGAGCGATTCAAATATCATAGCGAAGTCAGCTGCCGGCGATACCTTCACGAGGATTGAGGAGGAGAACGGCTGGAGCAAGATCAAATATAAGGATACCACGGCATATATCAGGTCCGATTTTCTGACAACGGCCGACAATCCCGAGCCTGCTGCCGATGATGGCGGCGGAGAGGGTGACGGAACACCTACGGTAACCGTTACAAAGACTGATGTCAATGTCAGGAGCAAGGCCGGAACCGACGGAGATGTCCTCGGAAAGGCCAGCTCGGGAAGCAAGTTTACCCTGAAGGGCGAGTCCGGTGAGTGGTATGAGATCGATTTCAACGGCCAGTCAGGCTTCATCAGAAATGACATGGCAAGCAAAAACTGATTTTGGTATTGATTTTGGGAAATCTGTGTAGTAGTATAATTTTCGTTGACAAAGGCGTCATATAAAAGGGGTCTGTCCCCTTTTATGTTGGTGCCTTTTATTATTATCTATAATAAAAACGATCAGGAGGAAAAAGAAATGTCGTATGTTGATGAGGTTTACAGCTATGTAGTTGAAAAGAACCCGGCCCAGCCCGAATTTCATCAGGCTGTAAAGGAGGTTCTGGAGTCCCTGCGTGTGGTCATTGAGGCCAACGAGGATGAGTACAGGAAGTCCGCTCTCCTTGAAAGGCTCTGCACACCCGAGAGGCAGATCCTCTTCAGAGTTCCCTGGGTTGATGACAACGGACAGACCCATGTGAACAACGGATTCCGTATCCAGTTCAATTCCGCCATCGGACCCTACAAGGGAGGACTTCGTTTCCACCCTTCAGTAAACCTTGGTATCATCAAGTTCCTCGGCTTCGAGCAGATATTCAAGAACAGCCTGACAGGTCTTCCCATCGGCGGAGGCAAGGGCGGCTGCGATT
>CAMVDF010000199.1 GCA_947166195.1 uncultured Lachnospiraceae bacterium | reverse complement strand
TGTAGGCTATTGCCAGACATCTGTAGATATGCCCCATTCCAAGCTTTTGCTGTCCCACGCAGAAAAGAAGGATCCTCTTTCTTTTCAGTATGCTCTCCGCTGCGATCCAGTCCTCCTCGGTATCTATATCAACCGCCTCCTGGGCAGAGGTCTCATATACGGTGATGTTTTCGCCTATTCTGGTATTTTCCTTCACGCACTCTCTCTTTGTGATGAGAAAAGCGCCGGTCTCAAGAAAGTTGCAGGGCAGTTCCTGGGAATTGAGCCTTTTTTCGTAGTTCTTTATGATCTTTCCGTCTCTTTCCGTCCACGAAAGATGGGGCTTGTTGACGCAGCTGATCATGGTATCAAAGCCGCCCTTTTGAAACTCCTCCACCGCATTTATCAGGGTCTCCTTTTTCAGTGTCGGAGATGTGGCCTGCATGGTGATCACGATATCATAGGATCTTCCGGAGGCATTTTCCTTTTTCAAAACCGCATCATAAATGACCGGATCCAAAGTGACATTATCCTTTGCCAGTTCTCCTTCTCTTTCAATGACCTCAACCCCGTGGTTTCTCACTATCCCCATGAGTTCCTCATCATCTGTGGATACCACGATATCCGCACCCATTGAATCCTTCAGGCTTTCCGCATTTTCGATGGAGTAGAGGATGAGCGGTCTGCCGTTCATGATCCTCACATTTTTTCTCGGTATTCTCTTTGAACCTCCCCTTGCAGGGATGATGATTAATATATCTGACATATGATGCTCTCCCAACATCCGATTCTTCATGAGACGAAGTTCTATTTTTCGTCGCCCTTTTTCGAGCCGTCCTGATACCCGGAAGGTACCCAATATCCGGGGCAGGGACGCAGCTGATGTTTTTCGCCGCCCTTTTTCGAGCCGTCCTGATACTTGGAAAGTGCTCAGTATCAGGGTCGCATGTACATGGATGTACATGCGAGGTCACATGAGCATGGATGCGAATTGTGACCGACCCGTACACAGCCAATACTCCTCAGGCACTTTCTTAGTATCATAGGCGAGAAAAAACCGGCAAGAAAAACATCAGCTGCGTCTATCAAAAAATAATAGTCTCTATACCATTTTCTTCGTGTATCTTCTGTAAAGTTTTATTATATCATTTCTGAATATAAAAGCAAAAACCGCGATCAGCGCAGCTATGATTATATAGCGCAAAACAGGCTTTTCATATACGTACATCATGGCAAGTCCGGCGGTACCCGTAGCAGCAAGCATCAGGAAATACTGTCCGTCGTGATACAGGTTTTCCCTCAGTATGAGCTTTGTGGAGACAAAATGCAGTATCATGAGGATGAGATATCCCGCAAGAGTAGTGTAGGCTGCAGCAATGTAGCCGTATTGACGGATATAGATATAGTTCAGCCCTGTGTTTATCAGTGCCGCAATGATGGAATTAACAGCGATCATGACCGTCTTTTTATGAAAAAGTTCCTGATTCACATAGTTTGTATAGAAATACTGGCACAGGGTTCCGAGAGCAACCGGCGGGATCACCCACATACATTCATGGTACGACTTTGCCAGCAGTATCTTTACCGCCTCGGGTGTCATCCCGATAAATATCAGTGTCAAAAAACACCCTGCCGCCATGAGAACCCTGTTCTTCTCTTTGATGAGTTCCCTGTCTCCATCTGCCAGTCTCTCATTAAACCATGGCAGCCACGCCTGTCCTATGGCATTTGAAACAAACATCAACAGGGTCCCAATCGTATATCCGTAGGTGTAGAGCCCCACCTCGGCATAGGTGCACATCGCCGATATCATTGAGGTATCGATCCGGGCAAGCATTATCATAGCCAGACCGTGAGGTATCATGGGGAGTCCTATCTTCAATGCATAGATCCAGTACTTTTTGTTGATGAGCTGCCTGCCCTCCTTTATCAGACTGAAGTAGCACCAGATCGCCACCAGGGATGAAGGTATGACAGTTCCAAGGATCTTTGCAAAGCCCTTATTATACGGCATCAGAAAAATGAGAGCGACCGAGAGGATGACCGTCGTTACCGTGATAAACACGGAAATCGCTATGTTCTCCCTGTATCTGTACTCAAATCTGTATTTGTACTGTCTGTAATCTATGGACGGAAAAACGACCAGATAAAAGAACAGGATGAAGATGATGAATTTATCGTAGCCCAGGATCCCTGTCGGCGGCGACAGCACCATCACCATAATAAGAACGCCCAGTCCGAAAAAACTCGACAGGGCCTGTATAGAGGACATATACGCATCAAAATCGTCAGGAAAATCTATCTTTGCCCTTCCGACGCTGTAGATAAGGCAGAGACAGGTAACTACCGTGAACAGAGACACATAGTTGTTGAAATTGTTGGCAAAGCCGCTTTCCGAGGTGGTGAGAAGTCTTGTATACAACGGTGCGGTGATGATGCCCACTGCACGGATCATCACATTTGATATGACATACCACAGTCCGGATCTGACAGCCTTGTCGGAATTATTCTCCATCTTCCTCCTCTTTGTCATCGGGAAGTTCCATCGCTTCTATCATATTCCACTGAAGTACGGTATCCTCCGGTATATCGCAGGCCGCCTCATGTCCTATAACGGTCTCGATGTCGGCAGGAGATATCCCCGATGCAGGTCTCTTGAAGGTCAGCATCCCTGCTGTTATGAGATCTCCCTTTTTGATATCCACGGCACTGACAAGAGATCTTCTTGCATTGTTCCTTGCAGCCTCCTCTGTTTCAAGGCTTGAAAGATCCCCGCTGCCCCTCAGCATATCCATCCTTTCGATGGCCTTTATGATGGTCTTTGCATCCTCCGGATCCATTGCGTGGTAGTGATCATTTCCCTTTAATGTCTTGTCCAGTGTGAAATGCTTTTCAACGAGAACTGCTCCAAGGTTGTATGCCGTCTTTATCACATCGGCATCTTCAGTTGGTTTTGTATGATCGGAATATCCTATATAGCAGTCCGGAAACTGCTCACAAAGAGTCCTGATCTTTAAAAGACTTGCGTGCTCAAGAGGCGTGGGATATTCAAGGACACAATGAAGGAGCACCAGTTCCCTGTCGTTCACGCTTCTGATGGTATCCACTGCCTTTTCTATCTCATCAAGATTTGATGCCCCCACGGAAAGCAGGATGGGCTTGTCCTTTTTTGCCTGATATTCTATAAAGGGTATATTTGAAAGATCTGAGGATGAGATCTTGTATACATTCATAAGCTCATCCAGGTAATCAGCGCTTTCAACATCAAAGGCCGTAGACAGGAACTCTATGCCGATCTCATCACAATATTCCTTTAACTGCCTGTATTCCTTTTCTCCAAAAGAGTCAAATTTTTTGAAAAGCTCGTACTGCGAGGTTGTGGGTTCCTCAGAGAGATCCCAATATGAAGGTGACTCCTTTGCGGCAAGGGTTTCAGCCCTGTAGGTCTGAAACTTGACTGCCGTAACCCCCGCAGCCTTTGCCTCTCTGACCATGAGCTTTGCGGCTTCCATATCAGATATGCCCATCTTTTTTGCGATGTCATAGTAGTTCACGCCTATCTCGGCGATGAGGGAAAAACTTCCTTCATGCAGACGTTTTATAATGTCGCTTTCCATTTTCTGTAATTATCCAATCCTTTCTGATAAAAATCCATCAGTACCGCCAGTTCCCTGTCAAACCTCTCGGATTCGCCATGTCTTTTCGCAAAGATCTCCTCCGCCTCGTCCATGAGATAAAAGATCTTTACCTCCTCTCCCGCCTCCTTCACCGCGTGCAGATAGGCTGCAGCGGAGTGGATATTGTCCACACTGCCAAAGGATCTGATGGCATCCGGGAGATCCTCAAAGGATCTGATCCTTATTATACCCTCTATCAGTGAAAAAGGCACATCTCCGAAAACTATGGCCTTTTTCCCGAGAAGAGCCGCTTCATACGCTGCTGTACCTGTTATGGTCACAACACCTTTGCATTTCAGGAGCCAGGGCTTCGGATCTTTATAGTGGTTGATCTGAACCACCCTGACATTTGCTATCTCGGAAGCCTTTTTGTAAAACTCTATATCTCTTTCCCCGAGCATCGCCTGATGTTCCTTGACATATAGCTTCCAGCCGAGCGGAAGTGATTTTGACACCTGCTCGATGAGGTTGAGTTCATCCACATAGAAGGATGCCTTCACAAAAACAGAGGACTCCGGTATCAGGT
>CAMVDF010000198.1 GCA_947166195.1 uncultured Lachnospiraceae bacterium | reverse complement strand
ACTATGCATTGTCTGCCGTCTATCACCCGGGTTTCTATCAGGTCCGTTCTTTCGGGGTTTACCCTGATGACAACATCCGGTGTCTTGATATCAAACTTCTTCATGCCTGTTATGTTCGCCGCCCGGATCCTGGTATCATCGGCATCCGCCTCTTCATCTTCGAGAGTTTCCTTAACCGCGACCTCATAATTGCTGCCGAAATTCCTTAGTTCCTCATCCCTGACGCCGCTTTTTTCAAAGAGTTTTTTCACATCATCCTTTCCAAGGGACAACGGTTCGTCCGGATCATTGTATTCCCTGAGCATCACCGAAACATTTTCATGTATGTCCTTCACTCTCTCAAAGGAGACATCCTCACCCAAAGTCTTTGTGATGACACTGTTGAACACCTCCGCCTGCTCATCTGCGGAAACCGGCATATCAAGGCCAAAGATCCCGTCTATGAAGCTTTCCATCAGCTGGTCGCTTTTTTTGCTGTAATACAAAAGACCATGGATATCCGCAGCCCTGTCGGAAAAAAGAGGAAACATGAATGCCTTTTCGGGATCAGCCACGACCCAGTCCCTGGCCCTCTCCCCTATCCTTTTTTCATCTGCTATATATCCGAGAGCAGCCTTTGTGAGTCTGACAGGACATATGCTGCATATGATATAATCAAAGACCGTATCGGAAGCATCCTCCTCAACTATCCTGTCCGTTCCCATTCCCGGAACATCATAGGATGCGTGAACCAGGACTATGTAGAATTTTTCAACCGTATCGTAGCTTTCTATGACACGGTCAAAATAAGCCTCAACAAGCTCCCTGTCCTTCAGTTCGCTGTCCCGGAGTGTAAGGAGCATATCATGTCCGCTCCCCTCGCCCTCATCTGATATGTCAAAATCCATCCGGAGAAGATTTTTTCCCTCCGTTCCGGAAAGGGATTTTTTCAATATGTCAAAATACTTGTGCATCTCCTCCTCGGGAAGCGCCAGAAAACTGTCTTCGGACACGCACATCTTTTCCTTTTCATTGTTGACATAGCAGCCGCAGATCCTGTCGACAGTGCATCCGTCTATGGTAAACTGTTTTCTGATCTCATTTATTTCACTCTTGGTCATATATTTACACCGTTTTTTTCATCTGTTATGATATTGAATTGGATTTATATGGGAAACTACAAGCATCAGTATATCACAAAATCAGCATGGGGGATAGAATGAATAAGACAGGTTTTGACAACGAAAAATATGTCCGCATACAGTCGGAACACATCCGGGAGAGGATAGACAAATTTGAAAAGCTCTACCTGGAATTCGGCGGAAAGCTTTTTGACGATCTGCACGCATCCAGGGTCCTGCCGGGTTTTGAGCCTGACAGCAAGCTGAAGATGCTTGAAAACCTGAAGGATGAGGCAGAGATAGTTTTTGTGATAAGTGCCGATGCGATCGAACAGAACAAGACCAGGGAAGATCTCGGCATCACCTATGATGTTGATGTACTCAGGCTCATAGATTCCTTCAGGAATCTCGGTTTTTACGTATCCTCCGTTGTCATCACAAAATATACCGGACAGGCGGCAGCCGACAGATTCCGGCTCAGGCTTGAGACCCATAATATAAACACCTATCTTCACTATGTGATAAACGGATATCCCGGTGATGTTAACAAGATCGTAAGCGAGGACGGATACGGAAAAAACGAATTTGTGAAAACAACAAGGCCTCTGGTGGTTGTCACGGCTCCCGGTCCGGGATCCGGAAAAATGGCAACCTGTCTTTCACAGCTCTATCATGAGCACAAAAGAGGTGTGACTGCAGGATACGCAAAATTTGAGACCTTCCCCATCTGGAATCTCCCGCTGAAGCACCCTGTGAACATAGCATATGAAGCGGCAACCGCAGACTTGAACGATGTGAACATGATCGATCCCTTCCACCTTGAGGCATACGGACAGACCACCGTAAACTATAACAGGGATATAGAGATCTTTCCCGTCCTGAATACGATGTTTGAGATGATACTGGGCAGTTCCCCCTACAAATCACCCACGGATATGGGTGTGAATATGGCCGGCAACTGCATCATCGATGATGATGTATGCTGTGAAGCAGCCAGACAGGAGATCATACGCAGATATTTCAAGGGGATCTGTGATGCAAAGATCGGCAATGTACCAAAAGAAGTGGAGATGAAACTGCAGCTTCTGATGAAGCAGGCCGGTGTGACCGCAGATGACAGAAAGGTAGTGGTCGCTGCAAGAAAAAGAAAGGAAGACACCGTAAACCCCTGCGCAGCCATCCAGCTTGCGGACGGCCGTATCATGACAGGCCGCACAAACGATCTGCTCGGAGCTGCCGCATCATGTCTGTTAAATTCAATGAAGCTGAATGCCGGCATAGATCATGCCGTTCATCTGATATCAAGAGAAGCCATAGAACCCATCCAGGGTCTGAAGACAAATTATCTCGGCAGCCACAATCCGAGACTCCATACCGACGAAATGCTCATAGCACTTTCCGTTTCCGCCGCAACAAACCCGGATGCCGCAAAAGCACTCGAGCAGCTGCCGTATCTGCGCGGATGTGAAGCACATTCAACCGTCATACTTTCCGAGGTTGACCAGAGGATGTTCAGAAAACTGGGTCTGAGGCTGACCTGCGATCCGTCCTTTGGAAATTAAAACTTCAAGCCGGTCTTTACTCCTATGGCCTCAAGTTCCTCTGCGGCTTCTTTTACACCCCTGTAGACAATGCCGTTCATACCGAGTTTTCTTGCCGTGAGAATGTTTTCCTCCCTGTCATCAAGAAACACACAGGATGAAGGGTCAAGACCGTATCGTTTCATCAGGCAAAGATAGATATCCTTTCCGGGCTTTATGAGTCCAACCCTGTATGATAATATCCCGCCGTCAACATGCTCCAGGAATACCAGATCCTTTGCACATTCCCTTACAGTCTTTTTTGACAGATTCGAAAGGATGAGTCTCCTGTATCCGGCCTCCTTCAGGCTTTCAAGAAACGGAATGGATGTTTCATACATCTTTATCGTCCCGCCGATATCGGCAAAGACTTCCCTCAGTTCCTTTTCGATACCGGGATCATTGCTGATGAATTCCTTTAATACCTCATTTTCATCCATTCCGGCATCAAAATGATTCCAAGCCTCGGACTTCATGGCAGCCCTGCCTATCCTTTCACAGGTTTCCTCATCATAGCCGAACTCCCTGATGAATTCCCGCCATCTGAAGCTTGCGAGAACATTTCCTATATCGAATATCACAGTATCTATCATGCCATGACACCTTTTTTATCTGTATATGATATCTTCTCTTCCCGGTCCGTTTGAAACCATGGTTATCCTGTAACCCAGATGGTCTTCGATAAATTCCACATATTTCCTGCAGTTTTCGGGCAGATCCTCATATTTTTTTATTCCGGTTATATCACACTTCCAGCCGGGCAGAACCTCATATACGGGTTTTGCCTTTTCAAGAAGCCTGGTGGTGGGAAAATCGGCGGTCTTTTTTCCGTCGATCTCATATGCTGTACATACAGGTATCTCATCCAGATATCCGAGCACATCTAACACCGTCAATGCCACATCCGTAGCACCCTGCAGCCTGCAGCCGTATTTTGAAGCCACGCAGTCATACCATCCCATCCTTCTGGGTCTTCCTGTGGTGGCGCCGTACTCTCCGCCGTCCCCGCCTCGTCTTCTGAGTTCGTCCGCTTCTTTTTCATCGGGGATCTCCGTTGTGAAGGCTCCGGCTCCCACTGCCGATGAATATGCTTTTGTGACCGCAACTATCTGCTTTATCTCATAAGGAGGAATGCCTGCCCCCACAGCTCCGTAGCCTGCAAGCGTCGGTGACGATGTGACCATGGGATATATGCCGTGATCGGGATCCTTCATGGTGCCAAGCTGTCCTTCCAGCAGGACCGTTTTGCCCGCCTTTAATGCTTCATCCAGAAACAGTGCGGTATCCGCAAGATAGGGGCTGATCATATCCCTGTATTCAAGACAGGTGGCAAAAAGCTCCTCCGCGTTTATCGGCTCCTTCTCATAGAGATTGACCAGAAGAGCATTCTTGATGCTGCATATATTTTCCAGTTTTTCCTTCAGATATGCCTCATCAAAAAGCTCATTCACCTGAATTCCGATCTTTGCAAACTTGTCGGAATAAAACGGGGCGATCCCCGATTTG
>CAMVDF010000197.1 GCA_947166195.1 uncultured Lachnospiraceae bacterium | reverse complement strand
GAATCCTCATTTCCGCGCCCAGGCGCTTTTTTCATTTTTTTATCATGGCATAGAGCCGTTTCACATCCTTGTTGAAATACAGTCTCACAAGGGCCGTCAATACGAAGAATAACTGAATATGTCCTTTGATCCTGTAGTTTCCGTCAAGGCATTTTTCATCAAAATCCGGTACGATCACGGGTTTTCCTTTGTGGATGGGATAAAAGGAATTGTATATCCCGTAGATCTGTCCCGTAAGTGACGGATCCTCCATACCGTAATGCAGGTAAAGCGAAAAATACCGGGGTCTGATATGCCACAAAAGCTTTTTTAATACTTCCCACAGCTCGATGACAGCGTTTTTTGTCCTCTCATCGGAAAGCTTTTCGACCATATCCTCAGCCTTCATACGACCGTCTCTTATTTTATCACAAATATCGTTGAATTTGTATTTTATTTTATCAAGGGTGCTCTTTATCCGCTCTGTCAGAGGAATCCTCTCTTTTGGGGTGTCTTCCTTTCGCGTTTCATCATAAACGGACTCTTCCGGCTCTTCTTCATCCAAAGGCGGCTCATCAGCCTCAGCCGAAAGCTTATCTTCAAGCCTTTCAAAAGCTTCCTCCGTATCTTCCGCATCCCCACCGGATACCTTCACGATCTCCTCATCCTCATCCTCTTCTTTTTCCTTCTTTACTTCTTTTACCTTTTCTTCTTTTTCCTTTTTGGGATAAAGCCTGAAAAAGAGGACCTTCAGTTCCTTTTCCTGTTCCTTTCCATTCAGGGT
Source organism: uncultured Lachnospiraceae bacterium (assembly GCA_947166195.1). Lineage (GTDB taxonomy): Bacteria > Bacillota > Clostridia > Lachnospirales > Lachnospiraceae > NK4A144. The sequence continues at coordinate 3,431 of CAMVDF010000197.1, read as the reverse complement.
GAAGCGGAACCTGATGATATGCAAAAGCCAGTGCACACGCGCATTTATGAGCGGTCTGTTCTCATCATCATATAATCCGTCGCTTTCATAACCGATGGGTGCAAAGAGGATGATGAAAAGGAGCAAAAGGACTACCCCCAGCAGGGAGGCAAGTACGATCCCTATGATCTTCAGCACGGTTAAAAATACAGCCAAGACCTACTCCTCACCTTTCTTTATATATGGGCGGACCTGCAAGCATTTCCGTATAACTCCTGATATCGACAGATCCGGTTTTTTCGATACAGTCTTTTATTATACTGTTTACAACCTCCACGGCCTCGTCCTCGTCGGCCGCGATACCGAGTATGACAGGCTCATGGGTTTTGTAGTATTCCTGCGAAAGGAGCCGGGCGCTGAAAAACTCCATGGGGTCCGTTCCGTTTTCCGGAAGACACACAACATAGGCTCCCGTCATGCGTGAGCCCTTCCTGATCTTTTTTACAAGTCTTGCGCTTTTTCTTTTTGCTCTTTCCCCGAAATACAGTCTGTCTATGAATCTCATGGTCATTATTCTACCACCAAACAGACTCTTTGAACAGAACATGCCCCTTTGCAAAAAAACTTCGAAAACAATAAAAAATTTTAGCCCTTTTGTCCCGGTCTTCGTATATAATTACAGATAAGTTCCAAACCACTAACAATTACCACAGGAGGAAAAAACAATGAGCGATATCAACAAGATAAGTGATGATGCACTTGATTCCGTAAGCGGAGGCGCCGGAACCACGAAATGGGGATTTAAATATGACGACAACGGCACCGTGGACTTCAAGGGACTGAAGATTTCTTCTGCAGACTGGAAATGGCTTATGACTCAGTACAATGGCAATATAAACGATCCCGAGTACTATCTGTCAACCGTTCCTGCACACGATGTAAACATCATCCTCAACGAGCATCACGAAGGAAAAAGATAGGATCAAACCAAAGAAGGGCCCGGAGATCAACTCCCCGGGCTCTTTTATTATGCATAAATGAATACCGTATCACATGCTCTTGAGCTTTCCTGCAGCTTCCGTCATCTCGTCCACAAGAGTGCGGACCTCCTCGACTATGCCGCGGTTTGCCTCTGTCGTGGTAACTGTCGTTGTGGAATGTGCCGAAACCTCCTCGGTGATGGCCGATATGGTCTGAATGCTCTCGACGATCTCGTTGTTGGCGCTTGCAAGCCTGCCGACTATATTTGAAAGCTCGGAGGAATCATCCCTGATCTTTCCGGCACTTTCCACTATCCTGTCAAAGCTTCCGGATGTGACCTGGGCAGATTCGTTCTGGATGCGGTTGCTGTCAACCAGCGAGTTGATGGCTGATACGACCTTGTTTATCTCCGTTGAAATCCCCTCTATCAGGCTGCTGATGTTTCCGGTAGCATTCTGGGTCTGTCCGGCAAGATTTGATATCTCTGTTGCAACCACCGCAAAGCCGCGGCCTGCCTCTCCTGCCCTGGCAGCTTCTATACTTGCGTTGAGAGCCAAAAGACTTGTCTGGGATGCCACGGAATTTATGAGATCCACGATGGTCTCCATCTGCTGGGTGGTGGCACGGAGACCCTCAACTTCTGTTGCCACTTCGTTTCCTGCATTTTCCGATATGGCAGCCTGCTCGATAAGCTTTGAGATATTGTTTCTGCCCTCTTCGATGGCATCCACTGCGTCACGCACATTTGATCCGATGCTCTCGGATGCATCAGTGACGTTTTCTATCTGCTTCTGGATCTCCTCTGTCTTGACCAGCTGGTTCTGTATGGATTCTGCCGAATCGGTAGAGCCCGACTGGACCTCACTCATTGCATTCAGTGTTTCCTCGCTTGAAACCGCAAGCTGATCCATCTTTTCGGACACCTTTGAAACATTGTCCGCAAGGACTCCCGAAACCTCCATGATGGAGTCCAGCATCTTTTCATTCTTTTCGCCGGCCTCGTTTATGACAGCCATCCTGCTCTGGTTGATACCGGTTATGACCTTGTTGACCACTGCCGAAAATACGCAGATCACGATCATAATAAGAACTTCTATCTCCAGGTCCGCCACGGCACCGCCTTCCCAGTTCCTCATCGAAGCGTATCTGACCGCATGGATGATGGCAATGACCGAAACTCCGATATTTGATATGATCGCAAGCTTCATGTCATCAAAAAGCGAGATCAGCAGGATAACGGGGATCGCGTAAACAAACACCAGGATCGTGTTTGTGGTTATCAGACATACTATGACATAAAAGATACCGTATCCGATACCTATCATATGCTTGACATACGGTGTGTCATTATCGCGCCTGTAAAGGATCCAGCCCAGGATCATGGGAAGCAGGTCAAAAACCTCTACCAGGATGACCTTGTAAACCTCAAGCTCTCCTTTTATGAGCTGTACAAAATAGGCCAGACAGATTATCGCGGTCAGCGATGTGAAAAGGATCAGAGCCGTTTTGTTTGCGATTGCTTCATTTGATCTTTCCTTGTTCATTGTCCATACCCTCCTGAAAATATGATCTTATTATGTTCAATGCTCTCTCAGCATGTACCCGGTATCATCGTCTATGATACCCAGCATGATATCCGCAAAAACCGGATCAAACTGGGTTCCCCTGCCTTTTTCGATCTCCTGTCTGACGATTTCCTGCGACAGAACATTCCTGTAACTTCTGTTGCTGGTCATGGCATCATATGAATCTGCCACGGCTATGATCCGCGCCGCTTCCGGGATATCCTCCCTCGAAAGCCCGTCAGGATAGCCCCGTCCGTCATATCTTTCATGATGCCAGCGGGCCCCTATCTTTAACCCCGGCATCTCCCTGACCGACTCCAGGATCCTCGAGCCCATCTCCGGATGCTTTTTGATAAAGGCAAACTCCTCATCCGTCAGCTTTCCCGGCTTGTTTATGACTGCGTCGGGAACTCCTATCTTTCCGACATCATGCAAAAGACCCATCATATATATGCCGTCGGCATGCTTTTTGTCATAACCGAAACGCTCTGCGATCATCCTTGAGTATTCCGCCACACGGCTTGAATGACCGTTGGTATAGGTATCCTTTGCATCTATGGCTTCGGCAAGAGTCTGAACGACATGAAGCGACAGCCCCTCCAGTTCCTTTGCCTTTTTTTCAACCTCTTCAGTCTTTTTCCCGACCTCGGCCTCAAGGTTTCTCTGAAGGCGGACAAGCTCTATGGTGTTTTTGACTCTCAGCATCAGGACATCGGCAATAAAGGGTTTTCTGATAAAATCCATGGCCCCCAGCTGCAGCCCCTTTGTCTCTGATTCGGCATCATCATTTCCGGTCAGGAATATGACCGGTATCTCCTCCTCGGGCGGTATGATCTCCTTTAACTTCTGCAAAGTCTCAAATCCGTCCATTTCTGGCATCCTGATGTCGAGAAGGATGAGATCAGG
>CAMVDF010000196.1 GCA_947166195.1 uncultured Lachnospiraceae bacterium | reverse complement strand
CATAATAAAGGCGCATCCTCGATATCACGTTCAAAAGCCCTACACCGTTTGAATCCTTCATGATCTGTTCCTCTCCCGCGGTTCCCTCCATGACCTCCTCTATCCTCAGGGCTGTCATGCCTGCTCCGTTATCCCGGACCTTTACCTCTATACTTCCGCCGGATCTTTTGACCGAGAGCTTTATGAGCTTTTCCCTGTCGATATTCCGCACGCCGTAGTTTACCGCATTTTCGACCACAGGCTGCAGTATCATTCCCGGAACCACAACTCCGGTACAGGTTTCATCTATATCCTTTTCAAAATGGATCTCGCCGGAAAACCTCACGTTCAGGATGTAGATATAATTATCCACCAAACCAATCTCCTGCGCAAGGGTAGTGTCCCCGTCAGCACCCTTGATCCTGTACCTGAAAAACGCCGCCATGTTCTGGATATAGTCATAGGTTCTGTCGGCGCTTTCAAGCATGGCAAGCTGGGCTCCGGCGTTGAGGGTGTTGAAAAGAAAATGAGGGTTTATCTGTGCCTGGAGATATTTCAGTTCGGCATCCTTCAGGTGTGTCTCCATCATTATCTGCCTCTCACGGACAGGATCCATGATGTTCTTTGTGTACAGTCCTGTGACCAGGATATTGAATATACTCATTATCACCAGCACCAGGATGGTGATATACTCCAGAGATCTGAAGCTGCCCATCAGTCCGGTGTAGTTCCTGGTATTCTGCTTGAACCTTTCATTGTTCAGACTGTAGATATATGAATTGATATATCCGTAGATCTCCTCGGCTGTATCATAGGTCTGTCTGTACTTTTCCACGACCCTTCCTCTTTTTGCCTGTATCGTCCGCGATGTGTATTTGAGGTAGGTATCCGACAATTTTATGATATTGCTCTGGATCACTCCCAGATCTCCGCCGTTGTTCAAACCCTCCAGTTCCGCGAGACGGTCTTTGTACGTCTGTTCCGCCTCAAAGTATTTTTCTATGGAATAGGTGGACTTCGTGTTCAGATAATCATTCATGCTCTTCTGAACGGTATCAAGCGCATCCTTTGCTTCATTTATCAGAAAGTTTGTATAATAAACGCGGTTCACGCTGTCTATCGCATTGTTGATGTTGATGAACATGATGATATTTACAAGTATGACGATGGCGGAGGTGACAAAAAAGAAGATGGTCAGCTTCATCTGTACCGAAAGGGGTTCTCTTTTTTTACTCAATCTCACCCTCCCTTCCGGACGCAGTATAGTCCTGCACATTCTCACTGTTGATAACGTAAATGTCCGCCGGCATGTATTCATTGACATACCCGTAGGCATCATATTCGGAAAGGGCTTCGACACAGTATCTTCCCATCTGTTTTGTATCTACCGTAACCGTTGCTGTGATCACGTTTTTTTCAACCGATGAAAGAATGGTATCGTTCGTGTAGAAACCGTAAACCTGCACATCTCCGACATGATTGTAATCGACCAGAGCCTGGCAGACGCAGGTCGTGTTCACTTCGCTCAGTGCCACAATGACATCGGGCAGCTCCGATCCCCTGATCAGACTGCTGATGGTCTCCTCCGCCTCAAAGGCTGAAGTATCCGAAACAGCCAGGGTTCTCAATGTGATCCTGTCAAGGACTTCCGCCTTGTTCAGAGTATCCACTATTCCCTGGAAGGTTATGTTCTGGCTTGTATTGTTTGCATCGGGACTGGTGAGGACCAGTACATCGGATTCCTTTCCCGGATCGTTTTTCAGTATCTGCTCTCCAAAGGTCTTTCCCAGTTCATAGTATGCAAATCCCACAAAGGATTTTCGAAGCGATGTGGCATTGTCCCGGCCCATGGTTATGACGGGAACCCCCATGCTGTCTGCCCAGTTTATCAGTTCCTTTGTCTTTTGCGATTCGTCCGCCTGAAATATGATCCCGTCCATGCCGGCATAGACCGCGATCTTCAAAAGTTCGGAACTGTCGTAATCCTCTGTCAGGTTTTTTCCCATGAACTCTATGTAGTCACCTCTGCCGTAGGAAGCATTCACGGCCTCCTCATATATGGTGTTGTACATATTGTCATCCCTGTCGTCACAAATATAGGCATAGTGATGCTCGTATCCTTCGCCGGGATCCGTATCGAGCGCCAGCTGTCTGGTCTGCTGCGTGAAATACACGATGATGAAAACGGAAATGACCGCCATGAGAACAACAAAAAGTATTATGACCCTGAGGGTATTTTTGTTTTCACTCTTGTTCATATACTAATGGATCTTACCATAAAAAAATCCTCCCCGCCCGGTCTTTTAAGAGACAGGCGGGGAAGGGTTATGACTTGCTTTTGTTTTTATTATGCGAAAGGATTTTCTGTAGGATATCTCATTCCCTTCGGCTGATTGAAGCCGATCTCTGAAGGATCAACTCCGATGTACTTGTAAACCTCATAGAGCGGCTTGCCGTAGTGTCCGAACATAACTGCTCCGTGGTGAGGGAAGTTCTTTTCGATGAGCCAGTGTCTGTAGAATCTGCCCATCTCGGGGATAGCAAATACTCCGATGCCTCCGAATGACCTTGTGGCAACAGGGAGAACCTCGCCCTCAGCCAGATATGCACGAAGCTTTGCATCTGCCGTAGACTGAAGTCTGAAGAAGGTGATGTCGCCGGGTGCGATATCGCCCTCGAGTGTTCCGTTCGTCACCTCTCTCGGAAGATTGCGGGCCATGATCTTCTGGAACTTCATCTCGCAGTTTCCAAGCTTTGATGAGCAGGTATTTCCGCAATGGAAGCCCATGAATGTATCGGTATGTGTATAATCAAACTTGCCCTTGATGGACTCGTTGTACATATCTGCCGGTACGGAGTTGTTGATGTCAAGGAGGGTCACGCTGTCATTTGAAATGCAGGTTCCGATGAACTCGGAGAGAGCTCCGTAGATATCAACCTCGCAGGATACAGGTATGCCTTTTCCGGTAAGTCTGGAATTAACATAGCAGGGAACAAACTTGAACTGGGTCTGGAATGCAGGCCAGCATTTTCCGGCTATGGTCACATATTTTCTGTAGCCCTTGTGCTGCTCGATCCAGTCAGTGAGGGTCAGCTCATACTGAGCAAGTTTCGGAAGAATCTCGGGGATCTTGTTTCCGGTGCCGAGTTCCTTTGCCATGTCTGCCACAACATCATTGATCCTCTTGTCATCTGCATGATTGTTGAAGGCTTCGAAAAGATCCAGCTCGGAGTTTTCCTCGATCTCCACATCGAGGTTGTAGAGCTGCTTCACGGGAGCGTTGCAGGCAAGGAAATTGAGAGGTCTGGGACCGAATGAGATGACCTTGAGGTTTTTGAGTCCGTCCACAGCGCGAACGATGGGAACGAATTCATTGATCATCTTTGCGCATTCCTCTGCCGTACCTACAGGATATTCGGGGATATATGCCTTGATGTTCCTGAGTGCCAGATTGTAGCTTGCATTCAGCATTCCGCAATATGCATCTCCTCTTCCGTCGGAGAGGTCGTTCTGGCTTTCCTCTGCTGCGGCAACGAACATAGCCGGTCCGTCATAGTGCTTTGCAAGAAGGGTTTCTGAGATCTCGGGTCCGAAATTTCCGAGATAAACAACAAGTCCGTTACATTCGTTTTTCTTTATATCTTCCAGTGCCTGTACCATGTGGATCTCGCTCTCCACTATGCAGATAGGGCACTCATAGATATCGGAAGCATCATAGTTCTTTTTGTATGCCTCCACCAGCGCCTTGCGGCGGTTCACTGCCAGTGACTCGGGGAAACAGTCACGGGACACTGCTACGATACCAATTTTGGCTTTAGGGATATTTTGCAATTTACGGTTCCTCCTTTTCCTTTTGTAGGATATTTATAGATATAATTGTATTGCTAAACCTGTAGAAATTCAACAAAAAATTCTTTGTGATACGGGGATTTTTTATTCATTTTTTGTGATTTTTTCCATATATGCATCCCATATCGCCTGCCCGTCATCCACCATCTCAAAATAGCGTTCCTTAAATATTTCCAGCAGTTCCCTGCACTCCTCCTCATATTTGAATCTGGAAGGCGCCTTTCTGAAAACGGTGTCTATGTCGTCTATTATCATATGGGCTACTTTTTCGTCACTTGGATGTATCAGCCCGGAAAAGGCACTCCCGTACGGCCGGCTTTTCAGACAGCTGTTGAGATAGGTCACAGCCATATCCTTCCACTCCGCTCTCTTACATGTCTCCTCAACTTCCTTTCTGCCCTCC
>CAMVDF010000195.1 GCA_947166195.1 uncultured Lachnospiraceae bacterium | reverse complement strand
TGGACATTCGTTTAGCGCCGACCGAAGCGGAGCGTAGAACCCCGTGCCGAGCACCTACTGGAGCGCAAGGTACGGGAGGTGGCCTGCGGGAGCAATGGCCAATACATGAATTGCATAATTTGATGATATTGTGTAACAATGTGAGGCAAAAATATTATGAAGATGATACATTGTGCGGATCTGCATCTTGATTCAAAACTGAATGCCAATCTTTCAAAGGAGAAGGCAAGGGAAAGACGGACGGAGCTTTTGGATACTTTTTCAAGGCTTGTTAAGTATGCTTCGGAAAATGAGATAAAGACTGTCCTCATCGCGGGAGACCTTTTTGACAAAAAGACAGTCTCTGCCACTGCACGAAACACCGTGTACGGGATGATCAGTTCAAATCCGGAGATAATCTTTTATTATCTGAAGGGAAATCATGACGATAATGCCTTTTTTGAGGCACCGGAAAACCTGAGGCTTTTCGGTTCGGAGTGGACCTCCTACAGGCTTGAGGATGAGGGCATCGTGATAACGGGAGTGGAGCTTGACGACGACAATTCATCTTCGGTATACGGACAGCTCATGCTTTCGCCCAAGGATATAAACATAGTGATGCTGCATGGACAGCTGTCAGATTATGCGGGACGGGACAGGGCGGAGGTTATAAACCTGGGAGAGTTAAAGAACAAGAGCATTGATTATCTGGCGCTGGGGCATGTTCATGAAAGAAAGACGGGAAACCTTCCGCCGAGAGGTGAGTACTGCTATCCGGGATGTCTTGAGGGCCGCGGCTTTGATGAATGCGGTGAGCATGGTTTTGAACTGTTAGACATTGACGTGAAGGAAAGGACTGTTTCGCATAAATTCATTCCCTTTGCAAAGCGGAGGCTGCATCAGGTAAATGTGGATGTCAGCGGTGTCATGACGACTGTCGAGATCGCGGATGCTGTTTCGGAAGCGCTTGAAGGTGCGGATATCCCTGCGGATGATATGGTAAAGATCGTTTTGTGCGGAAAGGTGGACGTGGAGTGTGAAAAGGATCCCGAACAGGTGAGGCTCAGGTTTGAGGGGGATTATTATTTTCTGAAGGTTTATGATGAGACAAAGCTTGCCGTGGATTATGACAGCTTTTTGAAGGATGCTTCCCTCAAGGGAGAATTTGTGAGGATACTCAAGGCTGATGAGAGTCTTGACGAAGAAAGGAGATCCGCCATCGTACGCTGCGGGATACAGGCTCTTTCCGGGGAGGAATGGCAATGAAGCTTATCAGTCTGCAGATAGACAATTTCGGGACATTAAAGGACTACAAATATCTTTTTCATGACGGGATCAATACCATAGTTCATGAAAACGGCTGGGGAAAGAGTACTCTGGCATCCTTCATCAGAGTCATGTTCTATGGTTTTGATAATGAGGGAAAGAGAAGTGAGCTTGAAAATGAGAGAAAGAGATTTCAGCCCTGGCAGGGGGGCGGCTACGGCGGAATGCTCGTTTTTGAGGCAAAGGGAAAGACCTACAGGATAGAAAGAACCTTTAATGAAAAGAAGGAAAGTACCTTTGAACTGTATGACGCAAAGACAAATATAAAGAGTTCTGATTATACGGATAATATCGGCGAGGAGCTTTTCGGGATAGACAGTGCTTCCTTTGAGCGGACGGTGTTCATAGGACAGCAGGACTGTGAGACCAGTGCCACCAGTGCCATCAATGCAAAGATAGGAAATGTCAGGGATACCGGCGACATGGGGCAGTTTTCCGCTGTTCAGGAAAGGCTGAAAAAGGAGGCTGACAGTTTGACGCCGTATAGGAAAACCGGTGCCATTGCAAGACTGAAGGAGGATCTGGCAGCACGTGAGGTCAGGATCTCGGGAAAGGCAGCCCGTGAGGAACACAGGGCAGAGATCATCGATCAGACAGAGCGTCTGAACCGGCTGCTTGATGAGAACAAAAAGAAACTGAAAAGTATAAGGGATGAGATGAAGGCGGTCTCTGAACAGAAGGACAGATTCAGGATCAGGTGTGAATACGACAGCCTGAAGGAGGAAGTAAACAACGCCGAAGAAAAAAAGGAAGAGATCGTCAGTTTATTTGAGGACGGAGTCCCGGATGAAGCCGGTCTCAATGAGATGGTAAACAGAGCTTCGCAGCTTTCGGGACTTGACAGGGCGATCAGGGAAATGCGACTTTCCGAGGAGGAAAGAAGTGAAGAGGAAAGGATCTATGATACCTATATAAACGGTTTCCCTGAGGATGAGGAGATATCAAAGCTTCTGGCACTTTGTTCTGAAAGTGTGAGCAGAAAGAGTGTGCTGCCTTCAAAAAAAGCCAATCTGAAACTGATGCAGGAGATGAAAAAAAAGGAAAGGCTTGACGAAAAAAGAAGGAATACGGCAAGGGTCATATTTGGAATACTGTTTTTTGTCATTGCTGCCGTGCTGGTCTTTTCGGGACTATCAAAACGGCTGCCTGACATGACGGCATATATCTGTGCCGGCGTGGCCGCACTTGCCGGTATCGTGTCTTTATTATCCATAAAAAAGATAAAGAGGCAGATGGATGAGACCGCCATCGAACTTGCAAAGAGCATCGATGATGATGAAAGATTCATTGAAAAGACCGGAGAGACTGTGAAGGAATTTCTGAAGAATCTGGGCGAGGAAGGAGAGGTGGCCGACGTTCCTGCATTTCTTGAAGGAGTCAGGGATGATATGCGAAAGCAGAGTGAACTTTCAAAAAAGAGGGCAGGCTTTGACGAGACCACAAGGGAAAGGGAAGGTCTTGTAAAAGAGGTAAACGGTTATCTGGCCAGATACGGCGGGGTGGAGAATGTCGATCCATCCGGAGAACTCTTGAAGCTGAAGGACAGGATGAACAATCTGAAAAATGCCACTGACAGGGTTATGGAGGCAAATGAAAAGCTGAGGACCTTTGCAAAGGATCATGCCGGCGGGGAACTTGATGAAAATGTTACGGAACCGGAAAAGGATATGAATGATCTTGATGATGAGTATTCCACTCTTTCGGACGAGATCACAAAAGAGGAGGAGCAGCTGAGGAGGTACGAAGAAGAACTTGACGGCTGCAATGAAATTCTCGAGGATATGGCAGCAGATGAGGAGGAGATAGAAAACCTCAGGGAAAAGATAGAAAGGCTTCAGTACAGGTATGAGATCATATCCGATACGAGGGAGTATCTGGAAAAGGCAAAGGTAAGCTTTACCGGCAGATATATGGAGCCTGTCAAGCGGGCATTTGACAAATACTACAGTGTGCTTTCACCGGATGACGGCAGGGAATATGAGCTGGATGCAAACCTGAATGTCACCGTGAAGAACAGGGGAGTGAGCCGGGATACCGGTCTTTTGAGCGGAGGCTTCAGGGATCTGGTGGGTCTGTGCCGAAGGATGGCAATGATAGAAGCGATGTATGAGGATGAAAGACCCTTCCTCATACTTGACGACCCATTCGTCAATCTGGATAATGACAGGGTGAAGGGAGGAGTCAATCTCCTGAAGAGGATATCGGAGCCTTATCAGATAATTTATTTCACCTGCCACGACAGCAGGGCGATACAGTGATGATCCGGGACTGTGAAAAGGTCCCTGTCATAATATAATCACAGGAAATGAGTCACGGAAAAATGGGAAAGAAGAAAAAGAAGTCCGGAAAGAAAAAGATCGAAGAAAAGAAGATCGAAGAAAAGAAGATCGAAGAAAAAAAGATCGAAGAAAAAAAGATCGAAGAAAAGAAGGACGAGGAAAAGAAGGTCGGGGAAAAGAAGGCCCCTGAAGAGGAGAAAAAGAAGACTTCTGCGGAAAAGAAGGCCAGTGAGCTTTCAGAGGCTGAAAAGAGGCAGAGGGAAAAGAACCGGCAAAAGGCTCTGAAGGAGAGCAGGAGCAAAAAGAGTGCAAAGGCAAAGGCCAAATTCCAGAAGCAGAAGGAAAAGGCCGCAAAGCAAAAAGCCGTAAAAAGGGTCAGAAAGCTTGAGGCAAAGAAGGAACAGATCAGGAAGCTTTTCCGGCGCATCACTTCCTTTTCACTGCCGGACAGCACGAAAAAGAATCTGCTGATCGGTGCTTTTATCGTTGCCGTTATCATGGTGAATATCGCCGTGTTCATGACGGTTGATTTCGGAAAGAACAGATCCGAAGAAGAGGAGAGCGTAGCTTCGGGAGAGGAATTCCTGCTTTCGGAGGAAAACGATACTATCTCTCAAAACACCGTTTCGGAAAATGAAGAAAAAGAGGAACCGGAAGAAGAGGAAAAGGAGTCC
>CAMVDF010000194.1 GCA_947166195.1 uncultured Lachnospiraceae bacterium | reverse complement strand
TCTCATATTGTGACTGCTTAATATCTGCCCGGCCTGTATCAGATTTGCCTTGTCGTCATCGACTACTACTATCCAATCCACCTTCCGCACTCCGTTCAAATTTGACAACCATGTATATTTTACTATCTGTGATCTCTTATTACAAGAGAATATGAGAACATTGGAGGGTGTGGGACAGGTGGGCAATCAAAAAACGGACGGGAAAAGATTCCCGTCCGTTTCGACAAGCCGATATTATTTTCAGCCCTTGACGGCACCGCTTGAGATACCGCCTACGATGAATTTTGACATAACGAGGTACACGATGACCACGGGGAAAATGGATGCCGCGATCATGATGTACACCTGGCCCATATCAAACCTCAGCCAGTCCGCTCCTCGGAGCTGTGCGATGAGGACAGGCAGCGTCTTTCTCTTGTCAGTGTGAAGGATAAGGGCCGGAGTGAAGTAATTGTTCCAGCTTCCCACAAAGGCAAAGATCAGCTGGACCGACATGGCCGGTCTCATGATGGGAAGTATGATGCTGTTAAAGATCCTTATCTCACTGGCGCCATCGATCCTGGCCGCCTCCACGAGGGACATGGGCAGGTTTGCCTCCATATACTGTTTCAGGTAAAAGTATGTGATGGGCGCCGCTATGGCGGGAAGGATCAGCGGAAACAGCGTATCATCCATCTTCATGCGGTTTATGAGCTGTATGAAACCGAGGGCAGTAACCTGTCCCGGAACCATCATGACCGCAAGGATGAAGGAGGCAGCCGCTCTCTTTCCCTTGAACTCATAGGCATGGATCGCAAAGGCCGTCATCGCCGAAAAATACGCCGACAGCAGGGCCACGCAGCCTGATACGATGAAGCTGTTGATGAAACCGTTCAGGATGGGGATCGTGCCGTTTACCAGGTTCGTCCAGTTATCAAGAAAATGAGTACTGGGTATGGGCGTGAAGCCCTTTGTCATCTCCGCATGGGATCTGGTGGAATTGATGAGAAGGATATAAAACCAGATCAGACACAGGAGCGCGAAAAATATCAGGACAATGTAGCTTATGACTCTGCGGGTCCCTACCGGGATACCCTTGCTAACTTTTCTCTCTTCCATATCTCCTCCTTCAATCCTTCTTTTTGTTCAGATTAAATATGACGATACTGAGCACGCCGGTGATGATGAACATGGTGACCGAAAGCGCACCGCCCATTCCGAGGTTCTTGCTGGTCAGATGCTGGTTGAGGTACATGATAACGGTGAGAGTCGTCTTTGCGGGAGTTCCCTTTCCGTTCGTCAGGATCTGGGGCACATCATACATCTGCAGACCGCCTATGAGCGATGTAATAAGAACGTACAGAAGTATGGGCCGCAGGATGGGAAGGGTGATCCTGAAAAAGATCTGACCCGAAGTTGCTCCGTCGACCTCGGCCGCTTCGTATAACTCGGTATCTATTCCCAGCATTCCCGCAAGGAGAAGGATGGTGGTATTTCCGAACCACATCATGAAATTCATGAACATTATGAGAGCACGGCTTGCAGTAACGGAAGCAAAAAACTTGAAGGGTTCTTTGATAAGACCTAAACTCAGCAATATGGAGTTTACCGGGCCCTGATCCGCAAACAGCGCAAAAAAGAGCATTGCAAACGCCGATGCCATGATGAGGTTCGGCATATATATGACAGTCTTGAAGAACTGCTGAAACTTCAGACGCAGGCTGGGATCCGAAAACCAGTAGGCCAGAAGGAGCGATACCACGATCTGCGGTATGAAACCTCCCACCCACATCAGAAGTGTATTTTCAAAATAATTCCAGAAATCGATGGTTCCAAACAACTTTGCAAAATTTGCAAATCCCACAAAATTGGGACCGATCTGCTTCAAGCCTGATCTGAAGTTTTCAAACAGGCTGTTGTATATGGTGGAACACAAAGGAACGATCTGAAAGATCACGTAAGTCAGAAAGAACGGAATGAGGAAGATGTATCCCCACCTGTTTACTCGTGTAGCTTTGGATTTTTTGTTCATAGTACCCTCCCGGATAATTGTCTTTATAAGTATGCCGAAGGCTTTTTGCAAAGCCTCCGGCAACGATTTTTACTTATCTGACCGATAAAGACGATGATCAGTGAGTAAGCTCGGGATATCTGACCTCTGCAGCCTTGTAGAAGTCTTCAAGAGCCTCATCATATGATGAGAAGTTTCCGTTCATCCAGTCAACCATGGATGTCTGGTAATCTCCAAGGAGACCCTGATCGTAAGCTGTCAGGTTTGACATATCGATCTTGTCAGCTCCTGCGCAGAACATCTTCAGAGCGTTCTGTCCGCCGAGTACTGCACTGTGGTATTCGGGATCGTTTGCAAGACCTTCCATAACAGGTCTGTTGTTTACGAAATCGTTATCCTTGAGAACGATGTCCTTCATAATCTCGGGATCCATTGTCATCTTTCTCATGATGTCAGCTACGAGATCGGCGTTGTCGGTTCCTTCGCATCCGCAGATCCATGTTCCGCCCCAGAAGAAGCCCTGAGGTCCTTCGGTTGCACCCCAGCCGCCCTTGTTAGCGATAGAACCTTCCTGATCAGCTGCCATGGAGAAGTTGATGAGCCATGCGGGTCCAAAGTAGCAGAATACCTTTCCTTCGGGATAGAAGCCCTTGCTCCAGTCATCTGTCCACTGGTTAGCTGTTGTTGTGCATCCTCTGTCATAAAGATCCTTGCTGTCCTCTGCCCACTTCTTGATGTTGTCATCGATCTGGATGGTTGTTCCGTCTACGAAAGGCTTTGTAACGTTGTTCTGGTAAACTCTCCAGGTATCTGCAACAGATGCTGTTGTCAGATAGCCCTTTGCCTTGAGCTTGTCAGCTGACTCATTGAACTTGTCCCAGTCAGCAAAAAGCTTCTGGATCTCTTCGGGCTCGTCTGTTCCGAATACTTCCTTTGCTACTGCTCTCTGATAGATCATGACGCCGGGGCAGCCCTGCCACGAAACACCCTTAAGTACTCCGTTGCTGTCTGTCATGATGTCCTTTGTGTACTGATACTGATCCTTTGTCTCGTCAAGGCTGATGCCAAGTCCTTCAACAGATGCTGCATACTCTGTATCAACATACTTCAGAGCGTAGTCAGCTTCTACAAGGAAAAGATCAAGCTTGTCATCCTGTGCTGCGCTTTCCTGTCCGAGAAGGATCTCATCAAGTCTGTCCTGATAAGCATTGTTCTCATTGGGAGTGATGAGCCAGTTTACGGTAACATCACCGATCTTGCCGTGTGTTCCGTCAACTACCTCATATCCGGGATAGTGATCGGTAAGTCTGGTCTTGAACTCCTCGTTCCATGCTGCGATGTTGAGAACCTTTCCGCTCTCTCCGCCTGTTGCGGGTGCCTCAGCTGCAGGTGCCTCTGCGTCTGCTGCGGGTGCCTCTGCCTCTGCCTCTGCCTCTGCCGCATCAGATCCTGCGTCAGCTGCAGGTGCTGCAGGTGCTGCTGCCTGTCCGCAGCCTGCAAGAATGCTTGCTGCCATAGCCGCTGAGAGAAGTACGCTTAAAACTTTTTTCTTCATTGGTTAAAAACCTCCCTTGTGAAATTCCGGCGCGGACCCTTGTATTTCCGTGCCTTAAACGATTGATTTATCATACTATATCACACTTATTGGAAGATTTCAACAAAAAAATTTCGCCGAAATCGTTTTCGGTTTGGTGATGTTGTACAGAGTGCCCAAAAATAAAGCGGATCGGGGTTTTCCCGATCCGCTCATTTTACTGAATCGTTACAGATTCTTTTCTATCACGAGGATGTTTGTATCTTCCTTTCGCTCGTAGGAAACATGATCCATGGTCTTTTTCACTATGAATATGCCCAGACCGCCAATCTTTCTCTCTTCCGCCGAAAGCGTGATGTCAGGATCCTCTTTTTTCATCGGGTCAAAATATATTCCCTTGTCATAAAACTCCATCCTGACCGTTTTCCCGCCGTTTGTCATCTCCGCCCTGACCGTCATGTCTCCGGGACTGTCTTTGTAGGCATAGGATGCGATATTGGTCAGTATCTCGTCGAGAACAACATCCAGTTGGAGAGTTATCTTCATGGGGATGCTGTTTTCTTCAAACCACGCATTCAGCTCATCCGTCATATCTTCGATGTTTTCGACCTTTGCGGCCATTGTGATCTCTTTCAATCCTGCCACCTCGCGTTATAGTATGTATCAAATATCCTTTTTGCAGCCGGGACGGCATAGTCTCCGCCGCTTCCCGCCCGCTCTATTATTATCGTGACAACAATATCGGGACCGTCTGTCTCCGAAAAGCCTGTAAACCAGGCATGGCTTTTTCCTTTTTCGGTTCCAAATTCCGCCGATCCGGTCTT
>CAMVDF010000193.1 GCA_947166195.1 uncultured Lachnospiraceae bacterium | reverse complement strand
ATGTTTCCGGGATATGCAAAGATAGGGGTTAAAGGGGAGAACGAAAAAAAAGTCAGGAACGGGAACGTTTTTATTAAGGATGTTCCCGACGGAAAATACAGGATATACCTCGCAGACGGCACCTTTGCCGCAGTCTATGAGGTGAAAAACAAAAGGGCGCTTTTATGCGGTTATTTTCTGACGTAGACGAATTTGATAGGTCCGTGAAAGAAGGCACAGCTGTGGCTTTCGGTAAGTTTGACGGACTGCACACAGGCCATGCAAAGCTCCTCGAGAAGCTGCTTTCAAAAGAGCAAAGGGGTCTTTCCTCACTTGTCATCACTTTTGACGGGTCATTTTCTGATTATTTTTCAGGAAAAAAGACCGGAAGTCTGATGACAAATATCGAAAAAGAGGACAGGCTTCGTGATATGGGCATAGATTATGAGTTCGTGATGCCCCTGAACGGGGAGACGGTGTCCATGGAGCCGGAAGACTTTGTCAGGATGCTTGCACAAAAACTTCATGTCAGATATATAGCGGCAGGCCCCGATATTTCCTACGGTGCCGGAGGAAAGGGAGATCTGGAGCTTTTGATGAAGCTTTCGGAAAAGTATTCCTACGAAGTCGAGGTAATCGAAAAGGTAAAGCTCGGAGATGAGGTGATCAGCTCCTCCCTCATCAGAAACCTCATTGCTGAGGGAAAGATGGAGCTTGCCCAGGCGGTGCTCGGCAGGGCCTACAGCCTTGAGGGGACGGTCACGAGAGGCAGGATGCTCGGCAGGAAGCTTGAGATGCCGACAGTCAATCTCTCTGTCGATCCGGACAAACTGCTGCCGCCCTTCGGAGTTTATTTTTCACATATATATCTCGGAACAGGGGTGTTCCTCGGTATCACAAATGTAGGAGTCAGGCCTACCGTGAGCGAGGAAAAAAAGGTTACCGTGGAGACCTACATATATGATTTTGATGATGATGTCTACGGTGAAAACCTGAGAGTCGAGCTTTTGCACTTCCTTCGCGGGGAGATGAAATTTGACAGTATAGACGAACTGAAGGCGCAGATGAAAACAGACATGCTTAGGGGAAGGATATATTTTTCATGAACGCGACTGTATTATTTTCCATGATGGGTGGTCTCGGGCTTTTCCTTTACGGGATGAAGCTCATGGGAGACAGCATTGAAAATGCCGCCGGAGCAAAGCTTAGAAGCATACTTGAGACTCTGACCACAAACAAGGTCATGGGTATGCTTGTCGGTATCTTTTTTACAGCCGCCATCCAGTCCTCAAGCGCATGTACGGTCATGGTGGTATCCTTCGTCAATTCCGGACTAATGGATCTTTACCAGGCTGCCGGTGTTATCTTTGGAGCAAATATCGGTACTACCATCACTTCACAGCTGGTATCCTTCAATCTGTCAAAATATGCGCCGCTCTTTTTGCTGCCCTCCGTGCTGTTTGTGATGTTTTCAAAGCGCTCAATGGTCAGGAAATGCGCCAGCATAGTGGTGGGATTCGGTATACTTTTCCTGGGACTTTCATCCATGAGCAGTGCAATGTCGGGTATGGCTGACTCTCCGCAGCTCATGCATGTGCTCGGTTCATTGAAGTCACCCTTTGCGGCGATCCTTGTCGGAACAGTTATTACAGGTGTGATACAAAGCTCCAGCGTCACGGTCTCCATCATGCTCCTCATGTGCAGGGAGGGACTTCTTGATATCAATATCTGTCTCTATATCATCCTCGGATGTAATATAGGCGCCTGCGTTCCGGCACTTCTCACCGGTCTTGCCGGAAAAAAGAACGCACTTCGTGCGGCACTTATCCATCTGTTCTTTAATATCATCGGAACGGTCATCATGACTGTCATCCTTATTCTGGCAGAGCCTGCGGTTGTCGGTATGCTTGACTCCATTTCATCGGGCGACAAGGGCAGGATGATAGCAAATGCCCACTCGATCTTCAAGATATTCCAGGTTGTGATCCTGCTGCCCGTATCATCGCTGATTGTGAAGCTGACCTATCTGGTGACTCCGGGAGAGGAGCAGGGTGTCGGATACAGGGAACAGTTCACTCTCATGTACATCGGGGAAAAGGTTGTCTTTTCACCGGCTACAGCTGTGATAGATGCAACCCGTGAGCTTGAAAGGATGGGAACCCTTGCAAGCGAAAACATAAACCGTGCCATGAACGCTCTTATTACATTGGATGAAGATGATATCAAAGAGGTCTATGAGGTTGAAAAAAACATCAACTACCTGAACCATGCCATAGTCAACTATCTGGTCAAAGTGGGACAGATGAACCTGCCGGTGGACGACTCCAGGCAGATAGGAGCGCTTTTCCATGTGGTCAACGATATAGAGCGTATCGGCGATCATGCGGAGAATGTGGCTGATGCGGCAAAGCAGAGGATCGAAAGCGGCATCACATTCTCGCTGGAGGCCAGGAACGAGATGGGACGCCTTCTTGAAATGGTCAATACCATCATCAGATACGCCATGGAGGTTTTTGCGGGCAATCCGGATATGGAAAACAAGCTCAAACAGGTTGAGGAGCTTGAGGACAGGATAGATGTGGAGGAGAGGAGTATCCAGGACAGGCATGTGGAAAGACTTGCCAAAAACGAGTGTACACCCGAGGCGGGCATGCTGTTTTCGGATATCATCTCAGGACTTGAAAGAGTTGCAGATCACGCCACGAACATTGCTTTTGCGATCAGGGATTCCGAGAGAGAGGATCTGAGCGTGAGGCAGGTGGCAGTGAAGTAAAGCATTCGAGGGGGTACATGAAGGTTATCACGCAGACAAAAGCCTTTTTTTTGCCGGGGTTCATAATCGCGATGACTTTTCTTTGGAGCCTTACGGCCTATGCCGGAGGAGCCGGTGTACTTCTGACTGCCGGAGCGGGCTCAAAGCTGGAGATGGGGACCTTTGATCTGGTGGCCTCAAATGAGGTCATGGGCCAGGCTTCCGCCGGCGCATCCACGGGAATAGACGAGCAGGCCCTGAGGGAAGGGCAGATCGAAGAGACCATTGCAGGCTACAAAAATCTGGGTATAGCTGTGGTGGAAAACCACCTGAACGTGAGAGAGGCGCCCAACGAGGATTCAAATCTCGTGGGCAAGATGACGAGAAATGCGGGCTGTGAGATCCTGTCCGTAGATGACGGCTGGGCCCATATCAAATCAGGCAAGGTGGACGGCTATGTGACCCTTGATTATCTCCTTACGGGAGAAGAGGCAAAGGAGAGGGCAAGACAGGTCATCACCCTGGTGGCGACCGTTACCACCACCACCCTGTTTGTACGCGAGGAGCCGACGACGGATTCCTCGGTTGTCACCATGGTGCCCATGGACGAGGAACTTGAAGTTCTCTCCGGGGAAGTGAACGATCCCTGGGTCAAGATAGCCATAGATGAGGATCAGGGCTATGTCAGCACCGATTTTGTGACCCTGTCGGAGCAGCTTGACAAGGCTGTCACCATGACAGAGCTTCGCTACGGCATGGGAGTTTCGGATCTTCGTATCAACCTGGTCAATTATGCAAAGCAGTTTTTGGGCAACCGTTATGTATGGGGCGGAACTTCGCTTACAAAGGGTGCCGACTGCTCCGGCTATGTCATGCAGATCTACAAAAAATACAATATCGGCCTGCCGCGAACCTCGAGAGAGCAGGCAAAGTGCGGTACCAAGATCGCGGGAGCCGATGCAAAGCCGGGAGATCTCTTCTTCTACGGCAAGGGCGGTGTCGTCAACCATGTCGCCATCTATATCGGCGGCGGACAGATCATCCATGCCTCCAATCCCCGCAGCGGCATCAAGATCTCCAACGCCTACTACCGTACGCCTTACGCCATCCGCCGCGTCATCAAAGAATAGCGTAACAGGGGAGTGTGTATCAGAGGGACGGTTCTCTGTATCAGAGGGACGGTTCTCTGTTACAACTTATGTAAACTGTATGTTTTCAGCAGCTGCGCCCGGGAGCGAAGCAGCAAAGACGGGCGGAAAAAGCGAAATCATAGAAAATATTCCCTTTTCCAGTAGCTGCACCCGGGAACGAAGCACCAAAGACGGGCGGAAAAAGCGAAATCATAGAAAATATTCCCTTTTTCAGCAGCTGAACCCGGGATCGGTGTACCGAAGACCCGGGATCGGAGCACCAAAGACGGGCGGAAAAAGCGAAATCGTAGAAAATATTCCCTTTTTCAGCAGCTGCGCCCGGGATCGGAGCACCAAAGACGGGCGGGAAAAGCGAAATCATAGAAAATATTCCCTTTTTCAAAAGCTGCGCGCGGGAACGAAGCACCAAAGACCCGGGATCGAAGCACCGGAGACGGGCGGAAAAAGCGAAAGGAACAAGCGAAAGGAAAAGATGAATGAAAAGATGAATGAAAAGATGAATGAAAAGATGAATGAAAAG
>CAMVDF010000192.1 GCA_947166195.1 uncultured Lachnospiraceae bacterium | reverse complement strand
AAAGCAAAAATCGAAATCCCGAGGGTTCACAAAGTGGAAAGGGCGGGATATTTCGTCATATGCCCCGCGGAAGAGAAAAAAGAATGAATTTTCGTGGTTCAGGAGCATAGAAAGGGTCGTGCAACAGAGAACCGTCCCTACTGCCTTGGAGTTGACATAAAACTGGGACACAGATACGTCCCCTGTCCCACCACCCCTGTCCCATTTAAAAAAAACATCGTATAATGGTGATGGATGTGTTCGGCCTTACAAAGGATGCCAAAAGGATATCGAAAAGGCAAAGCTTGAAAGCATCCGGGGCGGCATCATGAGACTGTAGAAATAACAGCGGGTTGGGACAGAGATACGTCCCCTGTCCCGTTCATAAAAGTGGGACAGAGATACGTCCCCTGTCCCACGTCCCCTGTCCCATTATAGCAGGGAGACAGTAAATGACATATTCGGTCATAGGAATACTGGCATCAGTTATTCTGCTCATAACCAATCAGGATCTGCTGCGAAAGGGCAGGGATCTGACAAAGGCGCAGCATACCTACAGAAGCTTTCTTGCAGGAGTGATGGCCTATTATATAACCGATCTGCTCTGGGGGATCCTTGATGAGCATCATCTCATCACGGTATTGTACGCTGATACCGTGGTTCATTTTGCTGCCATGGCAATGGCGGTCATGCTGTGGACCCAGTATGTCATTGATTATCTTGAAGGCGGGACGGGATTTGAAAGGATACTCTTTCTTGTGGGCCGCTGCTTTCTGTGGTTTGAACTCGTTGTAATCATCATAAATTTTTTCTATCCCATACTTTTCAGCTTTGACGAAAACGGCACATATCACGCGCACATAGCCCGTTATCTGACCCTTTGCATACAGATCCTCATGTTTTTATTATCATCCGTCTATACGCTTGCGATGACCGCAAGATCCCATGGCTCGGTGAAGATGCGCCACCTGACCATAGGTCTTTTCGGGATAGCCATGATGGTTCTGATCGCCATCCAGGTGTTCTATCCGCTGATGCCCTTTTATGCCATGGGCTACATGCTCGGGACCTGCCTGCTGCACAGCTTTGTCATGGAGGATGAAAAAGAGGAATACAGACAGGAGCTTGAAAGCGTGATCAAAAGGGAGATGCAGCAAAAGCAGGAGCTTGCCGAAAGCAGGGAGGCGCTTCAGGCGGCGCTGTCTGAGGCGGAGCAGGCAAACCAGGCAAAGACGGCCTTTTTGTCAAATGTGAGCCACGAGATCAGGACACCCATGAACGCCATAATCGGACTGAACAACATCGCGTTAAACGAGCCCACGGCAAGCGAAAAGGTGAAGGAATATCTTGAAAAGACGGGGGAGGCCTCAAGGCATCTTCTTGGTATAATAAATGATATACTCGATATGAGCCGCATCGAATCAGGCAGGATGACGGTCAAAAAAGAGGCTTTTTCTCTGAACTCCGCCCTCGAGCAGGTAAATACCATGATCGGCGGACAGTGCAGGGAAAAGGGTATTGATTATATATATAATAAAAACGGCGGCATCGATGACAGCTACCTGGGCGATGAGATGAAACTCAAGCAGGTGATCATCAACATCCTCGGTAACGCGGTCAAGTTCACTCCCGAAGGCGGAAGTGTGGAATTTTGCGTTGAAGAGAGCGCAAGGAATGATCGTATGACCACACTCAGAATGATCTTTAAGGATACGGGAGTGGGGATGAGCAGCGAATTTCTGCCCCATATCTTTGATGCCTTCAGCCAGGAGGATTCCGCTTCAACAAACAGATACGGAAGCACGGGGCTTGGAATGTCCATTACAAAAAGCCTGGTTGAGCTGATGAACGGAAACATCGAGGTTCAAAGCAACAAGGGAGAGGGAACGGTTTTTACCGTAACCGTCACCCTTGAGCGGTCAGATACAGGGACTGCCCCGAAGGCTGCTGCAGACCATGATGCAGAGCCTGCAAAGCTTGAGGGCGCAAGGATCCTTCTTGCCGAGGATGTGGGCATCAACGCGGAGATCATGATGACCATACTTACATCCCGCGGCATAGAGACCGACCTTGCCGGAAACGGGAGGATCGCCGTGGAAAAGTTTGAAAGCCATGAGCCCGGTTTTTATTATGCTATCCTGATGGATATGCGGATGCCGGAAATGGACGGGCTTGAAGCCACAAAGGTTATCCGCGCGCTTGACAGGGAGGATGCGAAAACGATCCCCATCATCGCACTGACGGCAAATGCCTTTGATGAGGATGTCAGATGCAGCATGCAGGTTGGAATGAACGCGCATCTGTCAAAGCCGGTGGAGCCGGAACTGTTGTTTGAAAAGCTGGAAAGCTTCGGGTAGTGGGAGTCAGAAGAACCGTCCCCATGTCCCATGTGGCTGTCGAACTGACAGCAGGTGTCCATAATATAACCGTGCAGGGCGGTACGGCGTACCTGGTGGACAGGGATAATAAGACACAGACTGCAGTTACAAAGGCACCTGCAACGAGCATGATAGTGCTTAGCGCGGATGAGGCTCCCGCAGGAATGGTATTTGACAGATGGGCAGTTTACCTGTGCGGATGGAAGCATCCTTTCCGTGGTAAATAACGGAAGTAGCGCAAAGATAAAGGCTTTGGCCTCAGGCAGGGCAGTGGTCTGGGCCGTATGCGGACAGAAGGCTGCATGCTGCATAGTGACGGTCGGAAAAGAAAAGCTTTACTTTGTCTGACGGCAGCAGATCAAGCCACGGCACCGTAACCCGCGGCGAGACTGTGACGCTGACGGCAAATGAGCCCAAAAATGAGGCCTGGAAGTTCAAGGAATGGCTGATACACGGAGCGGACATAGACACCAGAAAGAGCACCGCAAAGGGTGTGACAGGGGGACAGTCCCGGTGTCACATCAGTGTAACAGGGGACGGTTCTGTGTAACATCAGTATTCAGGCGTGTTTCACGGGAACTATGGACATGAGTGAAACAGAGAACCGTCCCCGTGAAACATTAAGTTAAGCATTTAATGTATTGTTTTTGCTCCCGCAGGTCACCTCCCATACCTTGCGCTCCAGTAGGTGCTCGGCATGGGGCCTTCCTGCTCGCGCGAGAAATGTGTGCCGCTTAACTTAATGCCATTGGGGGACAGTCCCGGTGTCACATTTTGTGGAGGTAAATTATGAAACTGCTGGTGATAAACAGTGCATTGAAGGATCAGCACAGAAAAATGATAGAGGAAACCGCAAAAAAGACGGGAGTTTCGCTGTGCTTTGTATCATCGGAGGATGAGGCACCGGAGGGCTTTGCAGAGCCGGATATAATCTACGGATTTGGCATGAAGACGGCGGCTTCAAGCGTGAAGTTAAAATGGCTCTGTGTGCCGTCTGCAGGTGTTGACTTTCTCATGAAGGAGGATGCCTTTTCGAATAAGGACTGCCTGCTCACCAATTCGGCGGGAGCATACGGAGTGTCCATTGCTGAGCACATCATAGCGGTTTCTATTATGATGATGAGACACATCACGGATCATGTGCTGCTTTCAAAAAACGGAGAGTGGGGGACGCCGGTGCCGCAGAGGTCGTTGAAGGACAGCCGGATAACGGTGCTGGGAACGGGAGATATAGGATGCTCGTTTGCAAAGAGGGCGAGGGCTTTTGAACCCCGGTCCATTACGGGCGTAAACAGGAGCGGGATGTGTGAGGAACCGCTGTATGACAGGGTCATGTCTGTTGACAGGCTGGACGAGGTTTTGCCTGAAACCGATCTGCTTGTCATGTCGCTGCCTGATACGGCGCTGACCCGCGGGATAATGTCTGGTGAGAGGCTGGGGCTTCTTTCAAAGGATTCATACATAGTAAATGTGGGACGGGGGTCTGCGATAGATGAGGATGCCCTGGCAGATCTTCTTGACCGGGGTGAACTTGCAGGTGCAGCCCTTGATGTGTTCAGGTGTGAGCCGCTTCCAAAGGACAGCCGGTTGTGGAAGACAAAGAATCTGCTCATCACTCCCCATGTGGCGGGAAATCTCACCCTTGACCACACCATAGACAGGAACGTGGAGATGTTCTGTGAAGATCTTGAAAACTTTGCAGCGGGACGGCCGTTGAAATATAAAGTAGACCGCAAACTCGGATATTAAGGTGTATCAGTGTATCAGAGGGACGGTTCTCTGTTTCAGAGGTATCAGAGGGACGGTTCTCTGTTTCGTTTTCAGTAGTAAAACCCGTGAAACGCGCATGAACACTGGTGTAACAGGGGACCGTCCCCTGTTACACATAAAGAAAAGGAGGTTTGGGAAAAACAGACCATGAAGATGACAGTAGAGCTTTTTGACAGTATAATAAATACTTCACAGGACTGTGTTTTCTGGAAGGACAAAGAAAGACGATTTCTTGGAGTAAATCAGGCATTTCTTGATTTCTACGGTTTTGAGTCAGCAGATGTACTCA
>CAMVDF010000191.1 GCA_947166195.1 uncultured Lachnospiraceae bacterium | reverse complement strand
CAGCATGTCCGCCTGGATCTGGGTCGCAACGGAAAGCTCTGCGCCGATCTTTTCCTTTTCCGCAGTTATCCTCGTGACCTCTTCAATGTATTCCTTCATACGCTGCGTCATGTTTTTGAATGAAACGGCAAGGGTCTGTATCTCTTCCTCCTTCACATCCTCCCATTCAAATTCAAGATCGTCACCTTCTATCTCACCGACCTTTTCGGTAAGTTTCTGCAAAGGTCTGACCACATAGCGTGATATGAAGATCGCCATAATAACCGCAACCGCGATCACGATAACACCCGTAACAACCATGGACAACGCCAGATCCTTTAACAATCTGACTGTCTGTCCTTCAGCCTCAACGGTAATGGTCTCTATTTCCTGCATCAGCTCATGAGTCGGTTCCTGAACCGTCTTTTCGGGGATCATGATGAGGAAGCTCCAGCCTACGGTCTCCATTGATGCAAACGCTGCGCAGTATCTCTCACCATTTACCTCGACCACTCTGTATGCTTCAAGTCCGTTCATGGCATCGGTGACAAGAGACGCCAGGTCTTTATTATCGGAATCCCTCAGATCGTGATCTGCGGTTTCCTTTGTGATGGAGAGCTCGCCCGAATTTTCCGATGAGAACAAAAGCTGGCCCTGGTTGTTGATGATACAGGCAATGCCGTCATCGCCGAGTTTTTTTGTCTGCACCATGGCATCCACATCATCAAGATACATACCTGCGCAGGCAACGCCCATGAACTTTCCGTTCTTTCTGACCGGGCTTCCGCACATCATCCCGATCCTCTTGCCGTTTGCTTCGGGCGTAACATTTGTAAAGAAGGTGGCATCTGCCGCCTTTGTGCCTATGTACCAGGGACGCTCGGCAGGTTCATAAAATTTCACGGTGCCGTCCTCTTCGAGTTTTGAAAGTGAATCCCTTTCGGCCTCCACCATGAGACCGCTTTCCGTTGCAATGTAGCACTTTGCCATGGAAGGATTTCCGGTATGTGCCGACAGAAGCGTGTTTGATTCATTTCCCAAAAGCCCGAGCTCATCAATGACCGCCTCATCATTCATGTCGGTGTTCTTGCTGTGAGTGAAATGGACCACAAGCTTCCCTTCATTTTCCGCCTTTGGCTCCTGCACCTTTATCCTGCCAAATTCATCCGAGTGCTCATAAAGATATGTGGCATCTTCGGCAAGCAGTTCTACGGTCGCCTTAAAATGGGAAAAATTGGAATCAACTATATCCGCCTGCCCCGAAGCGATCTCCATCAGACGTGCCGTCACCTCGTTTTCCATCGAGGTCGAAGATATCTCACCGGCCTTGTCGCCGAGCCTTCCGTTGTACTCCACAAGCACCCGCTGCATGGAAGTCAGGCGCAATGTGATGATTACGGTTATGGCAAGAAGTGTCATAACCACAAGCATGACCATGGCCAAAAGCATGGTCGAACCAAGTGTTCTTCTTTTGTCCGGTTTTAAATTCATGGCTTCCTCCTAATCCTTTATCAATCGAAGAAGACTCTCAAATCTGTCTGTCAGTCTGAAATCATCAAAATCAAAATATACATCTCCGGTATACTGCAAAAATATCTGCTCAGTTTCAGAGCACAGTGCACGCACTCCGGTAAAATAAAAACCCTTTGCAAAAAGCTCGTCACAGACTGCTATGGCCTCAGGTCTGTCCACGGGAAGTATCAGCTGGATCGTCCAGTATTTTTCCGAATGTGATCGTTGTATCTGTGCAACCTTTTCTGCAAGATCACTTCCGATCGAGAAGACTTTGATGCTGATGCTCTGCTCTCTTTCGTTTATCGATGTATCAAGCCTGCTTTCGGTCTGAGCCGGGTCTTTGTGTCCCTCATCAGAGGTTACGATATCAAAATCCACCTTCAGATCCAGGTAGATCTTTTTCACCTTTTCCGAGATTTCCGGATGTAGGTATATCCTTCCCGCATCCTTTTTGTCAACGGGAAGGATCAGGATCGCCTGGGCATACTTTTCGCTGCTGCCCAGCTTGTAGCTGTTGTGCATCCTTGATGTCAGATGGCTTCCGAGATTGAATGCCGCAGGCACCATGCCCGCCTCCTCGCACATACCCTGGGTTATATTATGAAAAACAACTGTCGATGCATAGATGCAGCTTGGATGAAGGCTGCGTGCAATCTCATAGGTATATTTCACAAGCTCAAACGGGAGTCCGTATCCTCTGTAGGCTTTTTTGAAGATCTGGGAAGCCGCTTCTATCCTGGTCTCTCCTTCAAATCTGATCAGTGACTGGAAGCCGCACACATCATCTCCGAAACATGCAAGGTACAAAAGGAGTTTTCCGGATTCCACTTCTTCCTTCAAAAGATCTTCATCATAGTACTCCCTGCGGTAATAGGTGTACCCGTACTCCTCTATGACACATTCTATCACGGATGATTCGTCACCGTAAACAAAGGGCCGTAGCGTGAATGTTTTTTCGTCATTTGTTTTTTTGCTGACAAGGGTCACACTTCTTTCTTTCATATCCTTCACTTTACAGTCCCAGCACCCATGGAAATGATGAGGTTGTTCATATCAAACACATTTGAATATTTCACCCTGTCTGCGATCTTGTCAACGACATTCATGCCGAAGCATTCATCCTCCATGAACTTTTCGGGGCTGAGTCTTTCCTTCCTGTCCCTGAACCACTCTATGGGATTAAATATGTTTCCACCGCATCTCATTCGCATGATGACTTCCGCCTCCGTCAGGGATATCCTGACATCCACCCTGAAGTCTCCATCCGTACGGCAGTGCCTTGCAAGTATCACCAAAAGTTCCTCCACCACCAGCGGGAGCTTCATGCAGAGCGTCGCGTCAACATCATTTTCCTCACAAAAGGTAACAACCTCGGATGAGGTCTTCACCGCCCCATCCTCGGTACCGTCAGACGAAGTCATGAAAAACTTTTCGGAATAGATCCTTTCCTCAAGCAGGATCCCGGCAAGATCCTTTCTCCTTCTTCTCCTGAAAATACTGTATACAGCCATGACTCCGAAATCCAGAAGTTCCGCCAGCGTAAAGGAAAGACCGTACCAGTTTGAACTGTCGGCACCAAAATGCAGGATGGTAAAAAACACCGGAAATACAAGCACATGCATGGCAGTAAGGATCATCGATCCGATATTCTCACCGATAGCCGTATAATAATAAATGAGCACATTCATGACAGATGCCGGTATGAGGCTGAGCGCAGCCAGACGAATGAGAAGGGCCGTATCTGCCACACCGGCATCACCCTTCACTCCGAAGAACCCTGCGATAGGTGCTGCAAAGATCACGATCAGGACTGCCGCGATAACATGAAAAACAAACGCATACATTACACTGACGATGATGACCTGCCTCTGTGCCCTCCTGTCCCTTTCACCGTGAAGCACTCCTATGATGGGCGATACTGCCTGGCCAAATCCGGTCACGGTAGCCGAAGCAAGGTTCAGTATCGAAAAAGCAACTGCAAGCGATGCAAGACCGTCCTTTCCCAGATATGAAGATACAAGAATATTCATGACAGCGGTCCTTATCAGCCTGCAAAGATTGTTGAGAGCCGATGCGCTCCCGTACGACACTATTTTCTTTGTCATCGGAAGGATGTCCGCTGCCTTCGGTCTCTTCATGGAAAACAGACGGTTCTTTGTGAAAAGCGCAAACAGACTGATGACGGCTGCTGCCGTCATTGAAAGTGAAAAGCCCACCGCTATGCCTGTCAGCCCCGTTCCGCTCTTCAGAAACACATAGATGAGCACTATATCGATGATGCCCATCATAATAAAAGCGATGTTGGAAAAGCGCCCCTTTCCGATAAGGCGCAGGAAATTGAAGGGGAAATAAATGAGGGTATTTAAGAATCCGAAGGCTATGACTATCCTCCCGTACCCTGCTCCTATTGCATAGGCCGCCCCGTCTCCGCCGAGAAATGAAAAGAGGCCCTCAAACCATATGAGACATGGAACGGATATGAGGACAGGGATAACAATGGAAAGAAAAAACGCCATCCACTCGTATTTTGCTGCCGTATTCTGATCACCTTTTCCCAATGCCACGGCTGCCCTTGTGGATGCACCTATGGAAATGAGACATCCGAGCATGGAATAAAGAAAGGTAAAGCTCTGCAGGATTCCCATCACGGTCAGGGCTTCCTTTCCCAGAAACCGTCCTGCCATGAGTGTATTTGCAAAGCCCGCGACAAGAGTTCCTCCCAAAGATATGACCGTAGGGATCAGAAACTTTGAAAAGGTCTTTCTTGCAAAATAATCGTCATTGTTTTTCAGATCTGAAAAATATTTCATTGTTCCCGTTTTTATTATTTACTCTCCAAAGGTTTTTTCGGTCAGGTTTTCAAGCAGGCAGTGCCGCAGGAAGGTGAGGGCCGCGGTTGTGGCAGCTGTCCTTATCTTTTCCCTGTT
>CAMVDF010000190.1 GCA_947166195.1 uncultured Lachnospiraceae bacterium | reverse complement strand
CGTGGGTATGGGTATCAGCAGACTGTGCTTTATATCAAGCTTTTCGCCGCATTTTCTTTTTATCGTTTTTGTGATGGGTATCGTGAGCAGCACCGCTATGAGGGTTGCCAGGGTTCCGAATATCATGTCGATGATGCTGCCTCCGAAGAGATTGGTCAGAAAGCAGCCGATGACTACGCCCCAGGCAGCCGCCGGTGTGAAAAAGACCAGCATGCACATCGACTCCGCCACCCTGCACTGTATCTCAAGGTATGAAAACTGGTAGGTCAGCAGCGACAGCACAACATATATAGCTGCAATGGCTCCCGCCTCAACCAGCATTATCACGCCCTTTTGTTTCCTGTCCATATTAATACGCCTGCATCCTTTCTCTCCCCAATGTTTCAACATTCTATCGTAAGAACTCACGAAAAGTCAACCGTGTATCAGGGGGACGGTTCTCTGTTTCAGGGGGACGGTTCTCTGTTTCATTTATGATGTTTCATCCCGTGAAACGCCCATGAATGCCGGCGTAACAGAGAACCGTCCCCCTGATACAAAATTGTAACAGAGAACCGTCCCCCTGTTACAGGTGACAGACAGAGCAGACGTACCCTTTTTCGGGGACCGGGGTGGTTTCGATGATGAGGCCGTCATCTGACACACCGGCAAGCAGATCTGCAAGATCATCGGTAAGTCCCGTGCCTCTCTGCTTGAGGACGGCCTCCTTTGCGGTCCAGAGCTTCATGAATTCGATTTCCGGAGCAGATGAGGCAAAGACCTTTTCCTGCTCTGCAGGACTCATCGTCCTTTTCAGGAGAGCCAGATCCGGCTTTCTTTCGATGGATTCGACATCACACCCCACCGGCCTGTCATCCACCACACACATCACGGCCTCTTTGCAATGGCTCAGGTTGAAATGTATATCCGGATGATCCGCAAGATAAGGCTTTCCATGCTCCCCGTATGCAAATCCGCTGTCATCCCTGATCCCGTATTCCTCAAAAAGCGCCTGCCTCAAAAGCAGATACGCCTTTGTGCTCTGCACTCT
This sequence comes from uncultured Lachnospiraceae bacterium, assembly GCA_947166195.1. Lineage (GTDB taxonomy): Bacteria > Bacillota > Clostridia > Lachnospirales > Lachnospiraceae > NK4A144. The sequence goes on along the minus strand of CAMVDF010000190.1, from coordinate 3,415 downwards.
GCCTGAAAAAAACCTGTACCTTTCGGCAGCCTCCCTCCTCCAGTCAGGCAGCAGCAGCAGATCCCTGCGCAGCTCCTCTTCCGTTATGCTTTTTATATCATCACATATCAAAGATCTCATCCGTCCGCCTAAACCTTTTTGATCCCGGGCCAACGCCATTAAGATTTGCAATTCCTGCTCCCGCTTTGCCGGCGCAGATTTTGCAATAAAAAATCCCCCGTGAATGTGTCACGGGGGAGATAGTGGGACCGACGGGGATCGAACCCATGGCCTCTCGCGTGTCAGGCGAACGCTCATCCCAGCTGAGCTACGGCCCCATACGCATAATACTATACCATCTGAAAGGGCTGTTGGCAATAGGGCTGCGGTTCTCCTGCATCTGAAACAGATATACCGGATTATTTTACAGAAACCGATATTTTTATTTTCTTTCCGTTTACGCTTCCTGTTATATTTACCTTCTTTTTTCCCTTTTTCCTTGCGTAAACAATCCCGTTTTCATCAATAAATACCTCTGCGGGTCTGCTGCTGACGAAATTTACGGTCTGGTATGTGTTCTTCAGTTTTACGCGGTTATATATGGTTCCTTCGTTCATTTCCAGCGTATACCCGGTTCCGCTTTTTTTCAGACTGTCATCCGTTTCAAGTCCGGATCTTCACCCGATCCTGCGGCATCCCCGGCTTCATCTTCTGATAATAAAAACTCTGCTTCACCGGCTTCGATGTCATCCGATCCTTTATTATCCGAAACCTCCTGCTCAAAGCCGTCTTCGCTGACCTTTGTTTCTCCGGTCTCTTCTACAGCGTCCTCGCCGGATACAGCCTCAGAGATGACAATCTCTCCTGCAGGATATTCCCCTGTTCCATTCTCCGAGGCAAAAACCGCTGTCCACTGCAGCATACACATGACCATTGCCAATACAACCGCCAGTCTTCCTCTCCATAACCGTTTCATTTCAAGTCCTCCTATTTGTCTGTATTCAGCCATTTCTCCCGATTCTACCACCGCCCCCGAAAAATTTCAACCGACCCGTCTTCAGACACATCGGGCAGGGGATAAATTCCCCTGCCCGATGAAAGTACGACAGTCTTTGATGATCTTATTATTCTTTGAAGAATCCGGTCTCGTCTGAGAGGTTTGTTGAAATGTCATGCAGCGATGTAGCGCTGTTGGAAAGAGTGGAAACCGTTGCGGAGAGTTCCTCCATGGATGCTCCTGTCTCCTGGCTGGATGCCGCATTCTCCTCTGAAATGGCCGAAAGGGAATCCATGACCTCCACGACTACATCTTTCGCGTTCACGCAGGCATCCGCGTTCACGGAGATCTTGTGGACACCGCTTGCAGTGGTCTCGATGTCCTCGATCATCCTGTTGACGCTTGAGAAGGTGGTCTCGATGACCTCCTGCTGCCTGATGTTGTTCTTTTGTACGCTGTCTGCCATGCTGACGGCCGCCTGTGATTCCGAAAGCAGCATATCCATCTCCGAGCGGATCTGCTCGGCTGATCTGTTGGAATCAAGCGCAAGCTTTCCGATCTCCTCTGCGACGACCGCAAAGCCCTTTCCTGCCTCTCCTGCCCTTGCAGCCTCTATGGAGGCGTTGAGCGAAAGGAGATTTGTCTGGGAAGCTATGCTGGAGATAGCCTCCACCATATCGTTTATCCTGCCGACAGCATCGCTTGTCGCACTGATCTTTTCTGATATATCGTTGATGCCCTTGTCCATGGTCTCGGAGCTCTTTTTGAGCTCTGCCAGGCTGTTTGCAGATTCGGCTGATGCTGTCTGCATTCTTTCGGCGATCTCCGAAAGCTCTCTGGTGGAATCCTGGACATTTCCGACTGCCTCGCCGATCTTTTCGATATTGATTGTGGCATTCTGGATCTCCTGTGCCTGCTGGGTGGCGCCGGTAGCGATCTCCTGCACCGCACGGGAAACATTTTCCGTATTCTGGGAGATCCTTTCGGACATCTTTGCCAGCTCGTCGGAGGCTGAGTTCACGTCTCCCGCACCGCTTGAGATATCTCCCACTATAACCTTCAGCTTGTCCACAACATCGTTTGTATTATGGATGATCTGTCCGAACTCGTCGGTCCTGTTCTCATATCCGCCGATCTTTCTGAATATACCGTTTGTGAGGTTCTGGAGCGAATCGTTGACCGCAATAACGGGCTTTGTGATCGAAGCCGAAAAGATGATCGCAAGCACCACGCCCATGGCTATGAACAGGACGCCCATTAAACCCTGGAGGAACACTGTCCTGTAAAGGCTTGCCAGAGCCACCTCCTGAACACGGCAGGAGGCCACGACCCATCCGCTGTCCTCAAGCTTTTCCCAGGAAATGACCCAGGTATCTCCGGCCCAGGGTGCGATATAGTCTCCCTTTGTCTTGTCTCCTCTTGAATCAGTGTAGAAGGGGTTCATATCCTGCTTTTCGGGATTTTCCGTGTCAACCTCCCTTGCGGAATGTGCCACTATGGTTCCGGTCCTGTCAACTATGAGGTTTTCCTGACGGTCCTGGGTGACATCCCCGGCCACCAGGTCGTGAAGCACGGTTACATCATAGTTTCTCTGTACTATACCCACGGTCTTTGAACCGTCAAGGCTTTTCACGGGAACGGAAAAGGTAATGATGGCCGATCCCGTCGATTTGGATACGATCAGGTCTGAAATATATTCCGATGCACCGCCCATTGGCTCCTGGAAATACTCACGTTCCGCTACATTAACGCATTTTCCCTTGGTACGCAGCCTCTGCTCTCCGTCTGCTCCGGATATCGCTATGGCGTTTCCGTCATTCATATGCTCATCGATGGCAAGCATCTGGTCAAATATTTCCTTCTCCGCCGCCTCATCTCCCGGCTCTCCCTCGAGATATGCCCTGACCTCATGCGTATTGGCCAGAGTCCTGATAGTTTCTATATTTGTCCTGTAGATCGTCTGAAGCTGCTGGGCCATCAGCTGGGACTGGGTCCGGTTGACCTCATCCGCATTTGCTTTTCCCTGCCCGATGGCGATGTTCATACTGACTATGGTCAGGGCCAGCACCGGGACCACCACGGTCAGGGTCATGATCAGGATCAGTTTTGTTTTGACACTGCTTTTTTTCATCTTGGTACCCTCTCTTAATTATTTTTGCAGCCGCTTAGTTCCGTTTTTTGTGATTGATCGAAGTCCCTTCAATCCGGAATCGCCGCTTTATGTCAACCTTTTCTCCGGGTAAACGGCCGTACTAATTAATTATATCACCATTTACTCATAATGCTACACTTTTTTTGCACATCTGTACATTTTTGCGGGTAGCTCTGCGGGGATGACAGGGGTGACAGGGGGACAGTCCCTGTGTCACATTTTTCAATTATTTTTCGGGTCCCGCCATATAAGCATGGGCAGGATTCACTTTTTGGGCTGATCTATTA
>CAMVDF010000189.1 GCA_947166195.1 uncultured Lachnospiraceae bacterium | reverse complement strand
ATGCTCTTTGGAGATGAGGATGACATCAGTGAAGGAATGAAGGTCGCAAGGACCATGTCCGAAGCCGGCATAGAGGTCAGCGACAATCTTCCGGGCAGGGTCATAAATGCCCTGGGCAGTCCCATAGACGGCAAGGGAAGGATAGAAAAGATGGGATTCCGGCCTGTGGAAAATCCGGCACCTTCCATTGTTGCCAGACATCCGGTGAACACTCCGCTTGAGACCGGAATACTTGCCATAGACAGCATGTTTCCCATAGGACGGGGACAGAGAGAGCTGATCATCGGTGACAGACAGACCGGAAAGACATCCATAGCCGTGGATACCATCATCAACCAGAAGGACAAGGGAGTCATCTGCATCTATGTGGCCATAGGACAAAAGGCTTCCACCGTTGCAAAGGTGGTACAGATCCTCGAAAAAAACGGGGCCATGGACCACACTGTCATAGTCAGCGCAACTGCGAGCGAACCCGCGTCATTGCAGTATATAGCGCCTTATGCGGGGACAGCCATAGCAGAATATTTCATGCAGCAGGGAAAGGATGTGCTCATAGTCTATGACGACCTGAGCAAGCATGCGGTTGCCTACAGGGAGATATCTCTCCTTTTGGGCAGGTCGCCCGGCAGAGAGGCTTATCCCGGAGATGTATTCTACCTGCATTCAAGACTGCTCGAAAGATCCAGCAGGCTGAAGGAGAGCCTTGGAGGAGGTTCCATAACCGCCCTTCCCATCATAGAAACTCTCGAAGGTGATGTATCCGCCTACATACCGACAAACGTCATCTCCATCACAGACGGACAGATATTCCTGGAGGAGGATCTTTTCTACGAAGGTATCAGACCGGCAGTGAATGTCGGACTTTCGGTTTCCCGTGTCGGAGGAGCAGCTCAGAGCAAGGCAATGAAAAAAGCCACGGGAGCATTGAGGATCAATCTGGCGCAGTTCAGGGAGATGGAGGTTTTCACCCAGTTCTCTTCGGATCTGGATCCTGCGACAAAGGAACTCCTTGACAACGGCCGCGCCCTGATCGAGATACTCAAGCAGAATGTGGGCAACCCGCTTTCCATGCCCGAACAGGTCATAACACTTGTGGCTGCAAATGAAAAGCTGTTCATGGGAATACCCCTTGATCAGGTCAAAAAATTTCAGACCGATCTGCTGAAAGAGATAAATGAGAATCACGGGACGATCATCAGCGAACTGAAGATCAAACAGGAACTCCCGGACGGATTCAGGGATGTGATAATAAAAACGGTCAGGGAATTCAAGGAAAAATGGCTGGATCAACAGACATCAAAAACAGAATAAAAGGTATTCAGGATACAAAAAAGATAACCAATGCCATGTATCTGATATCCTCGACGAAGCTCCGCCGTGCAAAAAAAAGCATGGAGGATATTGAGCCGTATTTCTACGGGATGCAGAGCCTGATGCAGAGGATGATGAGACACTTTCCCGAAACGGAACATCCGTACCTCAAAACCAATGATGACAGGCCGGAAAGTGAGATGATACATGGCTTTCTCGTTGTCACCGCAGACAAGGGTCTGGCCGGTTCCTACAATATCAATGTTCTCAAGGAAACGGGAAAGCTTATGGAAAAAAAAGCTTCGCGCCTCTATGTTGTCGGAGAGGCGGGCAGACGGTTCTTTGATCAGAGAAAGATACCCATCGAGGAAAACTTCACCTATACGGCACAGAATCCCACGAGGGCCAGGGCCAGAGTCATAACCAACACCTTTCTGAAGGATTTTGAGGACGGAAAGATACACGATCTGACAGTGGTCTTTACGGCAATGAAAAATTCTCTTGAAACGGAGACAAGGGTGATGAAGCTCATGCCGCTTGAAAAGGATCTGTCCGTAAAGGATGTCCCTGCGGATGTCATGAGAGAGGAGTTCATCATTCATCCTTCGCCGAAGGAGGTTCTGGGAGCGATCATCCCGTCTTATGTGGCAGGGCTGGTCTACAGTGCTCTGGTGGAATCGTACTGCTGTGAACAGAACAGCCGTATGCAGGCTATGAGCGCGGCAAATGACAGTGCGGACGAGATAGTTCAGGAACTGAAGATAAAATACAACAGGAAAAGACAGGCGGGCATCACGCAGGAGATAACCGAGGTGAGCGCCGGGGCCAGGTCAGGGAGAATTTGACGATGGCAGACGGAAAGATAATACAGGTGCTGGGTCCGGTAGTGGACGTGGAATTTGAGACGGAGAGGATACCAAGGATCAACGAGGCACTGGAGGTATTTGTAGGCGACAACAGAAGAGTGATGGAGGTCAGGCAGCATCTGGGAAAAGGCAGGGTGCGCTGTATCATGCTCTCTCCGAGCGAGGGTCTCTACAGGGAGATGGAGGTTACCGCCACGGGAACACCCATAACAGTCCCGGTCGGAGAGGCCAATCTGGGCAGGCTTTTCAATGTTCTGGGAGATACCATAGACGGGCTTGACGATGAAGAAGTGAACAGACAGAAAAGATGGCCCATCCACAGAGATGCTCCGGGATTTTCCGAACAGTCACCGGTGCAGGAGATACTTGAAACCGGGATAAAGGTCATAGATCTTCTGGCACCCTATGCAAAGGGAGGAAAGATAGGTCTTTTTGGCGGTGCAGGTGTCGGAAAGACCGTCCTCATACAGGAACTGATTACCAATGTCGCCGTCGAGCACGGCGGATACTCCATATTCACAGGTGTCGGAGAAAGATCCAGGGAGGGAAACGATCTGTGGAGTGAGATGAAGGAGTCGGGAGTCCTCGACAAGACTGCTCTGATCTTCGGACAGATGAACGAACCTCCGGGAGCAAGGATGAGGGTTGCCGAGACCGGACTGACCATGGCAGAGTATTTCAGGGACGAAAAAAACAAGGATGTCCTGATATTTATAGATAATATATTCAGATTTGTCCAGGCAGGCTCCGAGGTATCGGCCCTGCTGGGGAGGATCCCTTCGGCCGTCGGATACCAGCCTACGCTGGCAAGCGAGATGGGTGATCTGCAGGAGAGGATATCCTCTACCAAAAGAGGCTCCATCACATCGGTGCAGGCGGTCTATGTTCCGGCCGACGATCTGACAGATCCGGCTCCGGCAACCACCTTTGCACATCTTGATGCCACCACGGTTCTTTCAAGAAAGATAGTCGAGCAGGGTATCTACCCGGCTGTGGATCCGCTGGAATCTTCATCAAGGATCCTGGAGGAAGATATAGTCGGAAAGGAGCACTATGAAGTTGCCAGGGAAGTTATCCGTTTCCTCCAGAAATACAAGGAACTGCAGGATATCATAGCGATACTCGGAATGGATGAGCTGTCCTCCGATGACAGGGATGTGGTCTACAGGGCCAGAAAGATCCAGAGATTTCTGTCCCAGCCTTTCTTTGTTGCCGAGAACTTCACCGGCATGCCCGGCAAGTATGTTCATCTGCGTGATACGGTCAAGGGCTTTTCGGCGATCATTTCCGGAGAGGCGGACAAATATCCGGAAGCAGCGTTTTTCAATGTCGGAACCATAGATGATGTAGTAGAAAAGGCAAAGGAATATGAGTAAAAAAACGGGAGCATTGAGGATAATAAGCCCGGACGGCATCTTTTACGATGGCAGGATGCTGGGTGTCATCATGCCCTCCCTTGACGGGCAGCTGGAATTTCTGCCCTGTCATGAAGAGATGATAACTGTTATAATAACAGGAGAGCTTAAGTATCAGACCGAGGATGAAAAGTGGCATGTGGCAGCTGTAGGAGGCGGAGTGGCCGAGACGGCAAACAACCGCTGCGACATCTATGTGGACTTTGCGGAAAGACCCGAGGATATAGACAAAAACAGAGCCCGTGCCGCTCTTGAGCGTGCCACCGAGCAGATGAGACAGAAGAAATCGATAGAGGAGTACAAGATCTCGCAGGCGGCTCTTGCCAGAGCACTCACAAGGCTCCGTGTCGCCGACAGGGATCCGTTCTGAGAAAGACTGCGGCAAGCCGTCAAAGCGGCTCACAAATATGAGGGGTATATATGGACAGGATAAATTATGAAGCTGAAGGAGTGGACAGCTGGAAAAATATAATACTGCTGTACAATTCCGCATTGAAGGAAGTGGGGACAAAGCTTGAGATACTGAATGACGAGTTCCAGCATGTCCACCGGTACAATCCGATAGAGCATATCAAGTCGAGGATCAAGACTCCTGAGAGCATAGTGAAAAAGCTGAAAAGACGCGGCTATGAATCCACCATTGAAAACATGGTCAGGTATGTGAACGATATCGCCGGAATCAGGGTCATCTGTTCCTTTACTGCAGATATCTACCGCATAGCGGACATGCTTGCAAAGCAGAGCGACATCAGGGTCATGTCCATCAAGGATTACATCAAAAATCCAAAGGAGAGCGGATACAAGAGCTATCACATGATAGTATCCGTTCCGATCTTTCTGTCCGACGGAAGCTCGGATACCAAGGTAGAGATCCAGATCAGGACTGTAGCCATGGATTTCTGGGCAAGCCTCGAGCACAAGAT
>CAMVDF010000188.1 GCA_947166195.1 uncultured Lachnospiraceae bacterium | reverse complement strand
TTTGTTCTCGCAGGACTGGTTTCCTACAGTACATGAGGTCTTGCAAGCAGACTGGCAGGATGTCTGGCACTCGCCGCATCCGCCCTTTGCGGTGCTCTTTCTGTAATCAGCCGTATTGAGAGTCTTGATGTGCTTCATTTCTTTCCTCCTTAACATTATGCAGCGGATCTGTCAACCCGCATAGATTTACATTCTATCACAATCCCAACATCTTGAAAAGAAGCAATATTTCCCGTATAATTTTACCAAAGCCTGAGTGGTTCGATACCTCCCGTTTTATTTGAACCTACAGATACTTTAAATGGGACGCTTAACTTGGTTCCTGTATATGCCAGGCCTCCATCCGGGCTTGCCTGGGCGCGAAAGCGAGAGTGGAAGGCAGAAAGCAGGACGGTGGCAACCCACCTAGCATTGCTAGGAGTCAACTGACGGGAGACCGGCCGACTTGGGTTTTTATTTTTCTAATATTCCGGACAGTGGAGCACGATCTCTCCCGTTTTCAGACTTTCCTGCACATCTATAACGCGCTGGTTTTTGCTGCCCTTCCAGCGCAGGGTATTGTCTCCGAGTTCCTGCATGTATGGTCCGTCCACCAGGACATCCGTGTACTTCATCAAGGGATCATCCTTTATGTTTTCAAAGGTCTCCCCCGTATAGACCCACACGGTCTTTGACGGGAACTGCTCTTTTATCTGCGCCGCAAGGCTCCTGACATCCTGTATGTTCATCACATGGAAGGGATCGCCTCCGGAAAAGGTGATGCCGGAGATATACTTCTTTGAAAGCTGGTCAAAGACCTCTTCCCTTGCCGCCTCATCAAAGGGAAGACCTCCGTTGGGATCCCAGGTCACGGGATTCTGGCAGCCCGGACAGTTGTGCGAGCAGCCTGCGACCCAGAGCACAACGCGCAGACCGTCTCCGTTTTTCATATCGTCATGGGTGATATTATGGTATCTCACATGCTCACCCTCTCTTTGATCTCCGCCATCTTGGCATCGTTTAATCTGGTGTCACCGTGCACTCTTGAATATGACAGATAGCCGTTCATGCGGTCTATCTTGGTCAGGTTCTTTGATCCGCAGACCGGGCAGACATCCATGGCAAGCTCCTGATGTCCGCAGTCGTCACAATATGCAAGTGACAGGTTGATACCCTCGTAAAGCCCCATCTCCATGGCACGGCGGACCAGAGTCCTCACCGCCCCCACATTGTAATCAATGGGATATCTGACATACTGGATCTTGCCGCCGTTTGACAGCTCCCAGAACCTGTACTCCCTGTCCTGCTTTTCGATAGGTGTCATATCCTCGGTCACGTGACAGTGGAAGGAATTTGAAACATATTCCCTGTCGGAGACATTCTCGATGATGCCGTATTTCCTGCGGAACTGCTTCACCTGGAGGCCGCAGAGGTTCTCGGCGGGAGTTCCGTAGATGGCATAGAGATTGCCGTCTTCCTCCTTGAACTCGTTTATCTTTTTGTTGATGTACTCCAGCACATCGAGGGCAAACTGTCCGTCCTCGGCTATGGACTTGCCGTTGTAGAGCTCCTGAAGTTCGTTTAAGGCAGTGATGCCAAAAGAAGCCGTGGCAGCCTTCAGGAGCGGCTTGATCTTGTCATGGATGTCCAGATGCCCGCCGTAAAAGCCTCCCTCACAGTATGCCAGAGGGTTCGTTGATGCCCGCATCTCTCCGAGATACGCATAAGTCCTGATATGAAGCTGCCTGATGAGATTGAGGTAATAATCAAGCACCTCGTAGAAATCCCGGCTCTCCTGTCTGGATTTTGCAAGTATCATGGGAAGGTGCAGGGACACCGCGCCTATATTAAAGCGCCCCACAAAAACGGGAACATCATCATCATCTGCCGGATGCATGCCTCCCCTTTCATACCAGGGTGACAGAAAAGCCCTGCAGCCCATGGGGGATATGATCTTTCCGTATTTTTTGTACATGCTTGCGATATATCCTTCTCCGGTGAGAGACAGCCAGTCGGGGTACATGGTCTTTGCGGAGCATGCTATCCCCGCCTCAAACACATCCTCCAGTTCCTTTCCCGGTCCGTGGAGGTTCTCGTCATAAAGGAATACGATCTTGGGAAAGAGCACGGGTTTTTTGCACTCTTTTTTCCCTTCTCCGCCTCTTCTGACATCCAGCAGGGTTATGGTAGCCATCTTTGCAAATCTGCCGGTTCCCGTTCCTGCAGTCACGGTGATGAAGGGATAATCGCCTCGGCTTGATGCCACCGTATTGAACTTGTATTCCCAGCCCTGGAAGCCCTGCTCGAAATCACGTTTGACATCGGCAAGGGCAACCTCCGACGCCTTCTCTTCGCCAATCCCAAGGTCCATGTATTTTTTTCTGTATTTTTCGTAGGACTTTTCCGCATAGGGTTCAAGGATCAGTTCCACGGACGGAACGGTGAAACCGCCGTACTGCTGGCTGGCTGCGGAAAGTACGATATCTCCTATGACATCAAAGGCAACATCAAGGGTTTTGGGCTCGTTGTACCAGATGTTTCCCATCTCAAAGCCGCCCTTCAGAACATGCTCCACATCAAAGAGGCAGCAGTTCATGGTGTCCCTTCTTGCCGACATGTCATGGATATAGATATAGCCGTCACGGCAGGCCTGAAGTTCCTCCGTGGTCATGAAGAATTTCTGGTAGAGCTCCTTGTTGAACTGGTTAAAGATAAGGGATCTCTTTGTGGAGACCAGGGCCGAATCCGTATTGGAATTTTCCTTGTCGCCCACATACATGATGGATTGGCTCCTCCTGTAGACCTCATCCATCATCCTGACAAAATCCTGCTTGTAGTTGCGGTAATCCCTGTAGCTTTTTGCCACAATGGGCTTGACCTCCTCAAGCACGCTCTCAACTATATTGTGCATCATTGCGATCGGTATCTTTTCCGCGCCGTCGTCATCTATCTTTTTGATGACCCTTTCGCAGATAAAGACCTTTTCCTCTTCGGAAAACTGTGTCAGTGCGCGGTATGCACTCTTTGCCACGGCATCAAGCACCTTCTGGATATTGAACTTTTCAAGTGTTCCATCCTTTTTTATTACCCTGACATCCTTTGCGGGTCTGTACTTTTGGGAATAGTCGACCTGATCTGTGCTTTCCATTTTTTCCTCCATAATTAAAGAACAAACAGCATTTCTTGTGGTGTTATGTCACCCAAAACACAATATCTTGTGCTTTTACAGTATAGGTCAACGGACCTGTGTTGTCAATGGACCGGGAAATGCCGCTGTTTAATTTCATTCTTTCTGCTGTGGTATGGGGGTTGCGGGGTGGGTGTATTTCTCCGCGGGGCCGGGTTGTTGCAAAGCTGTGATTTTTCGCCGCGGAACCCGCGGAATTGATAAGAATAGAAATCTCCGCGGGGCCGGGTTGTTGCAAAACTGTAATGACAGGGGACTGTCACCCTGTCATCTTTTGTAGTCTGCCCGCCGCATCTGCCCGTCACTTGAATAATATGGCCTTTTCTTTTTCGCCGGCTGTGGCAAGGGTGATGCTGTCGTAGAATCCGTACATCTTTTGCACGCTGTTTTCGAGAATGTAGTAATGTCTGACATAGGGGATGAGAAGAATGAGAAAAAGGATCGAAAGGATCCCCAGACTGAAGACTGAGGTGATGACAAAGGCCGCCATGGATATGACGGTAAAGAGCGCAAAGAAAAGTGTCACCAGAAGGTGGATGAGACGCTCGTGGGAAAAGAAGGATATCTGTGTCAGAAGCTCGCTTTTTATAAGCTTCAGTTCATCTTCCGACAGATCCGCGGTCTCTATATTCTCAAGATATTTCAGGTAGCTTTTTATCCTTCTTTCCATTATTTTCTCCATAATTATGCTTTGACCCGGACCTTATTGTATGTTATCATATTATGGCTTAAAGGGAAATCCACATATTTAAGGAGGTAGTCAGGGATATGAATGTAGAGAATTGCAGGAAATGCGGCAAGATCTATAATTATGTCAGCGGTCCGCACATCTGTCCGGACTGCAGAAAGAAGCAGGAAGAGGATTTTAACAAGGCAAAAGAATATATCCGGAACAATCCCAATACGACAGTAGCGGCAGTAGCCGAGGCCTGCGAGATCGAGGTAGGACTGATCAGGCAGTGGCTTCGTGAGGAGCGTCTGGTTTTCGGATCCATCGAGGGCTCCGATCTGACATGCGAAAACTGCGGGACAAAGATCCTTTCGGGACGGTTCTGTGAAAAGTGCAAGCAGGATGTGGCAAGAGGACTCGGAAATGCAATTGCAAAGCCCGAGGCACCCAAGCCAGAACCCAAGAAGGAACCCAGCGGTAACAAGATGAGGTTCCTGAAATAATATGATGTGAGACCCGGATGACAGGGGGACAGTCCCCCTGTCATTTTTTTTGTCTTTTCCGCGGGTTCCGCGGCAATGGTCTGGGGCTTTGAGAAGGGCCGGACCCGCGGTGATTTCTCTTTTTGTCTTTTTCGCGGGTTCCGCGGCGATGGTCTGGGGCTTTGAGAAGGGCCGGACCCG